>JAEVZU010000063.1 GCA_023392075.1 Bacillota bacterium
CTGAAGATATCAACACCTTATTTACCAATGGAACGGTTGGTATGATAATCAACGGAAACTGGCTGGCAACCAACTTTGATAAGAACATGACAAATTATACTTATGGGGTAACTTACATGCCAAGGGACAAGGCTGCTGCTTCCGACATGGGAGGAAATGCACTGTCGGTTATGAAGAAGGCTAAGAATCCTGAACAGGCACAGGAATTCATAGAGTTTATGACATCACAGGAAAGCATGACATATTTTGTAGAGAACGGTATTTTCCTGCCTGCCAGAAATAGTATTACTCCTGAAAAGCTCAAATATGCAATAAATCAACCTGATATAATGAAGGTATTTATGGAGCAGTCCACAACAGTTCCCGCCAATATGGCCCAGTCTGTTACCTCCCCGAACATGAGCAAAATTACTGCTTTGCTGTCAGATGAACTGGATTTGTTATTCACACAGGGGAAGGATCCGGCAGAAGTGCAAAAGGCTTTAAAAGAGGGCATTGATGCGGCATTAAAGTAATACCTATACCTGATAAACTAATAAATGTATGGCAGACCTGCAGATCTCAAAATTTGATTTGCAGGTCTGACTTTAACCTGATAGGGGACGTGAAAAATGCAGCTTTCATCAGTTAAAAAAAATAATACCGGGCTTAACAGAAATAAATATCTTCCATACTTGTTTATTGCACCAAATATGATTCTCTTTTTGACTTTTATGATTATCCCCATTATTTTCACCTTTTGTATGAGCTTTACAAAGTGGACTCTTATAGGTACACCGGAATTTAACGGAATTTCAAACTATGTAAAGTTGCTGAGTGACAAACAGTTTCTGGCTGCAATGCTGAATACGGTGTATTACACCCTGGCCACTGTGCCAGCCACTCTGGCACTTGGTTTGATCGGGGCATTGGCTTTAAACAGAAATATGCCTTTAAGAGGTGCGCTTCGAGGAATATTCTATATTCCAACGGTAGTTTCCCTGGTTGCAACCGGTTTGATATGGCAGTGGATATTAAGTACCGACTACGGTGTATTAAACTATGTTTTGGAGGCGGTAGGAATAGGGGAGCAGCAATGGCTTACCAGTAATGCCCTGTCAATGCCTTCGGTAATACTGGCGACAATCTGGGTAAGATGCGGCTATTGCATGGTAATTTATCTGGGAGGTTTGCAGGGGATATCCCAGGATTATTATGAGGCCGCCGAAATTGACGGCGCAGGGGACATGAAGAAATTTAAATATATTACATGGCCGCTGTTAAAGTCAACAACGGTATTTCTGACGGTAATGTCCATAATATACGGGTTTATGGGTTTTGATCTGTTCTATACCATGACCGGAGGAGGACCTGGATTCTCCAGTACCGTAATGGTTCATTATATTTATAAGCAGGCCTTTCAGGTTGGAGAAATGGGTTATGCCTCAGCAGGCGGAGTTGTATTATTTCTTATAATATTTATTTTAACGCTGCTGCAAATGAAGGGAGATGACCAGCAATGATAAAAAAGGAAATTTTAAAAGACCGGATAGCATTTATATTATTATTACTGGCGGCTATGGTAACATTATTCCCGTTATTCTGGATGCTGTCGACTGCGTTGAAACCCTCGGAAGACCTTTTTGCAAAAGTTCCGATACTTTTTCCGGCAAATCCTCAATGGAGCAATTTTGCAGAGATATTCACCATGGCTCCCTTTGCAAGGTATTTTTTAAACAGTGGCATCGTTGCCTCGGTTTCGGTGTTATTAACAGTGTTTATCAACCTTCTGGCAGGATATACATTTGCGAAATACAGGTTTAGAGGCAGAAAGGTATTGTTTTTGATTGTGCTTTCCACACTGATGATACCGATGCAAATTATTATGGTACCAAACTTTATTATTCTTTCAAAGCTGGGTTGGCTCAATAGTTATGCAGGTCTTATCATTCCAAGGGCTGCCGAAGCTTTTGGTCTGTTTCTGTCCAAGCAGTTCATGGATGAGATACCATATGAATTAATAGAAGCAGCCAGAATCGACGGAGAGTCGGAGTTCAAAATATTTGTAAAAATCATACTGCCCAACTGCAAACCATTGATTGCAATACTGTCCATATTTACATTCATGTGGAGATGGAATGATTTCCTCTGGCCGCTTATTACCACCAGTGACAAGGACATGTACACTGTTCAGCTGGGGTTGGCCAGCTTTGTAGGACAATTCTATGTTGAGTGGAATTCTCTCATGGCTATTTCCCTGCTTGCCATTATTCCGGTATTGGTAGTATTTTTAATGTTCCAGAAACTAATTGTACAGGGGATAGTTACAACAGGTATAAAAGGCTAAATATATAGGACTAAAAACTAAAAGAAAGAGATAGGAATAAAATTATGAAACCAATTTTAGGAATCCTGTTGGGCGAGGCCGCAGGAATCGGTCCGGAACTTGTGGCAAGGATGTGCGCCCTGAAAAAATTTGATGACTACTGCAAACCTCTGATAATAGGAGATGCCAGGGTATTAAAATGGGGAATGGAAATTGCAGGAGTGGATTTTCCGGTTACAGTGATTGAAGACATTTCAAAAATGGAATGGAATGGTTCCGTACATATTTTTGATTTGAAAAATCTGGGCATTGAAACTGTTGCTCTTTCCACTATTGTTGCAGAATCCGGACATGCAACCGGAGAAGCTTTAATTACCGCACTGGATTTTTGTAAAAAAGGAATCATAAAGGGTTTTGTATATGCACCTTTAAATAAGGCCGCGTTGAAAAAGGGCGGTTTTGATTTTGAATCTGAAATGAACCTGATGGCGCATTTTCTCGGGTGGAAAGATGTATTTGGTGAGATGAATGTAATAGATGGATTATGGACTTCCAGAGCAACCAGCCATATTCCGTTTAAAGAGGTTTCCAACCATTTGACGATAGTGGCTTTGCTGGATGCTATAAGACTTGCCCACAGTACGTTAAAAAAGAATGGTTATGATAATCCGAGAATTGCTGTTGCCGCATTGAATCCTCATGCCGGCGAGTCAGGTTCCTGCGGCACCGAAGAAATTGAGGTGATAACTCCTGCAGTAAATGCAGCTAAAGCTGAGGGTATCAACGTTTCCGGGCCATTTCCGGCAGATACCATATTCATTAATGCATTTAAGGGCATGTATGATGCAGTAACTACACTATATCATGATCAGGGACAGATTGCCCTGAAGCTGATGAATTTCCACGAAGGAGTGACAGTTTCTACCGGATTTCCGTATCCGATCACAACACCGGCACATGGTACTGCGTTTGACATTGCCGGACAGGGTATTGCAAATATAGAACCTATGGAAAAAGCGGTAATGATAGCATCAAAAATGGCAGAGTGGGACAATACCATATCTTGATTATTACATTTTAAGAATGGGGTTAAAAACAGATGGTGCCAAAGCTTATAAGAGTAAAGCAGAAATTTTCCGATGAATATATAGAAGATATTGAAGGAGCAGTAAAACATGAGCTCGCAAAATCCGGGCTGAAATTTGAGAGTGGCTCCAGTATTGCCCTGGCAGTAGGCAGCAGGGGTATAAATAATATTCACCGTATTGTTAAGGCAGCCGTAGAATACTTGAAAGATGCAGGGGTAACCCCTTTTGTAGTACCTGCCATGGGAAGCCATGGAGGAGCCAATGCCGGGGGGCAGAAAAAGGTTCTTGAAGGCTATGGTATCACGGAAGAGTACATCGGGGCTCCGATATATTCTTCCATGGAAGTGACCGAGCTTCCACAGGGGGATTTGTGCCATAAGGTTTTTATGGACAGCTGTGCTTATAATGCAGACGGTATTATTGTAATAAATCGTGTTAAGGTTCACACCGATTTTCACGGCAAGACCGAAAGCGGTCTTCTGAAGATGTGTGTAATCGGTCTGGGAAAACATAAGCAGGCTCTGGAAATGCACAGATACGGAGTATATGGTCTAAAGGAGTTGATTCCCAAAGCCGCAGGGCATATTCTTAAAAGCGGCAAAATAAAGCTGGGAATAGGGATTGTTGAAAATGCCTATGACCGTACTGCGGTTATCAAGGCCGTATTACCGGAATCAATGGAAGAGGAAGAAGTGAAGCTGCTGGACATATGCAGAAAAAATATGCCGGGGCTTCCGGTTGACAGGCTGGATATTCTGATAGTAGACGAAATGGGAAAGGATATCAGCGGTGTCGGCATAGACCCCAATATCACAGGCAGAATGGGGATCAGAAATGAAAAAGAGCCTGAAAAACCTGATATAACCAATATAGTTGTAACCGATCTGACAGGAGCTTCCCATGGGAATGCACTGGGTATGGGTCTGGCAGACTTTATAACCAAAAGGCTATATGAAAAGATTGACTTTGAGGCAACCTATGAGAATGTCCTGACAAGTACCTTTCTGGAAAGGGGAAAAATGCCTGTTGTTGCCGGCACGGATAAAGAGGCTGTGGAATATGCCATCAGGACCTGCAACAATATAAAGCCTGAAAGTGCCAGGATAATAAGGATAAAGAATACTCTCCATCTGGGGGAAATATATGTTTCACAGAGTATATATGAGGATATAAAAGACAGTGTGAATATTGAAATTATGGGGCACTTTGAAGATATGACGGATGTACGGGGCTCATTAAAAAAGTTTGAACCGGGAGATACATAAAAATGAAATTACTGGTGATTGCAGATGATTTTACAGGGGCCATGGATACTGGTGTACAGTTCTCCAAAAGAGGGATCAGGACATTTGTAAGTACCTGCACTGAACTGAATTTTAATCAAATAGAAGAGAACATACAGGTATTGGTAATTGATACCGAAAGCAGGCATATTCCTCCCCGGAAGGCTTATGAAATAGTTTACAGGCTGGCCTGCGCGGCCAGGGAATATGGAATACAACATGTTTACAAAAAAATAGACTCCACCTTAAGGGGAAATACGGGTCAGGAATTAAAGGCGGTGATTGATGCCTGGGAGGGTTCACCTCTCATGTGTATTCCTGCATATCCCAAAACGGGAAGGACAACCGTAAATTCCATACAATTTGTAGATGGTATTCCGCTTCATCAGACTATTTATTCAAAAGACCTGCTGAATCCCATAACAACAAGCTGTATTTCAGAAATTCTGGAGAAACAGCCAGGGATACGCACAGTGGCTGCAACCGTGGATGGAAGGTTAACTTCAGGTCTGGAGGATAAAGATACCGTTTACATTTTTGACGGTCAGTCGGACGGGGATTTGATAAATGCAGGCAAAATTCTGAGCAGCAGGAGGAAGCTGTTTCTTATGGCGGGCTGTGCAGGGTTTGCAGAGTATTTACCGGATTTTATCGACTTTGAAAAATGCGGCACAGGACTGGAACAGGTTAAATCGGAAAATATTCTGGTGGTCAGCGGAAGTATAAATGAAGACTCCATTAAACAGACTTTGTATGGGAAATTGTTGGGTTTTGAGAGTATTGTGCTTACTTCTGAACAGAAGAACACCGGAGGATATATGGAAACAGCCCAGGGGAAAGAGCTGGCAGAGGAAATTGCCGGAGCAATGGCAAGGGTTGGTAAAGTAATCATAAAAACGGTTAACCGGAGAGAAGAAGTGGATGAGGTCAGTGATCCTGTAAAAATAGCCGGCAGTCTGGGAGCCTTGACCAATCTGATACTCTCCTGCCGAGTGGATTGCACTGTGGTTGTATTTGGCGGAGATACGGCAATTCATATTATGGAGGCAGTTGAATGTGCGGGATTATTTCCGGTGGAAGAAATCGTACCCGGTGTGGCGGTGGCATGTGCCGTATGTAAATACGGTAAAATTACACTGGTCAGCAAAGCGGGAGGCTTCGGAGCAGAGGACGTATTACTGAAAATACAGGATTATTTGAAGGGAAAGGGATAGCCATGCTAATAGGGATTACGATGGGAGAGGCCGGCGGGGTCGGTCCGGAACTGGCTTTAAAAGCATTCAAAAGCGGGGAAATATGCGAGCATTTTATTCTCATAGGTGATTATGAAATAATTGAATACTGCAACAGCCTGCTTGGATATAATGTGCCTTTAAAGCGGATTGACGATATTGCTGAAATAACCCGGGGGTATTTTAATGTCCTGGATATGAAACTGCTGGGAAAAGAACAGCTCAGTATAGGGCAGATATCCAGGGAAACGGGATATGCGGCCAGATGCTATGTGGAAAAGGCTGTAAAAATGGCCCTGGAGGGAAAAATACAGGCTTTGGTCACTCTGCCCATGAATAAGGAGTCTACCAGGCTGAGCGATCCGGATTTTTCAGGGCACACCGAGCTGATTGCCGAAATATGCGGACAGAAAAATTACACCATGATGCTCTCAAGTGAAAAGCTGACGGTAACCCATGTAAGTACGCACGTATCAATGCGGGAGGCTGTAGAAAAGGTAAAAAAGGAAAGGGTTTACGATGTAATTAAACTCACATATGAGGCTCTTAAAAGATATATACAGGCTCCAAGGATTGCGGTTGCAGGTCTTAATGCCCATGCGGGTGAAAACGGATCCTTTGGAAAAGAGGATATATTGGAGATAGAGCCGGCAGTTGTAAAGGCAAGGGAAGAAGGCATAAATGCGGAGGGACCCATAGCCCCCGACACAGTTTTTATAAAGGCCTGTAAAAAACAGTATGATGCAGTAGTATGCATGTATCATGACCAGGGGCATATTCCGATGAAATTGTTGGATTTTGAGGGAGGCGTAAATGTGACCCTGGGCCTTAAGGTCATCAGGACTTCCGTTGACCACGGGACTGCTTTTGACATAGCCTATAAAGGTATAGCCTCTACCCGGAGTCTTGTTGAAGCTTTTAATCTTGCAGAAAAAATGTGTGGCAGAAAATGACGTAATTAAAATAAATACTTATCGGAGGTATACTATGGCAAAAGTTACATTTATAGGGGCGGGAAGTGTTATATTTGCAAAGCAGGTAATGGCTGATATATTATCGTTTAATGAATTGCAGGATATTACCTTCAGTCTGATGGATATTGATGCGGAAAGGCTGAGAGTTGCGGAACTTATGGCAAAACAGTTTTCCCAAAGAATAGGCGGAAGGGCTAAAATCGAGACAACCATGGACAGGCGTACTGCTTTAAAAGACGCCGATTATGTCATACATGCAATTCAGGTGGGCGGACATGAAGCTACACTGTTCGATTTTGACATACCCAGAAAATATGGCCTGAAGCAGACGATAGCAGATACATTGGGAGTCGGAGGCGTTTTCAGGGGCCTTAGAACAATTCCTCCCCTGCTGGAGCTTTTAAGAGACATGGAGGAAATATGCCCGGATGCCTATTTGCTGAACTATTCAAATCCAATGGCCATTTTATCCCTTGCTGCTATGAAAAGCTCGGAAATAAAATATGTGGGACTTTGCCACAGTGTACAGCAAACTTCTGAAAAATTGGCAGGATATCTTTCTGTACCGTACAATGAAATTAATTATGTTGTGGCCGGAATAAATCACATGGCATGGTTTTTAAGGCTGGAGCATAAGGGAAAGGATTTGTATCCCGAACTGTTTAATTGTCTGGACAAAGCTGAAATATATGGCGACAATAAAGTCAGATTTGAGATCATGAGGCATTTTGGTTATTTTGTAACTGAATCCAGTGAGCATATGGCCGAGTATGTACCCTATTTCATCAAAAGAGAAGAATTAATCGGAAAACTGGATATTCCCATTGACGAATATGTCCGTAGAAGTGTAAGAAATATAGGCAGGTTTGAAGATACAAAGGCAACACTTGAAAGCGGAAAGGAACTGGAGACAAAATTAAGTCACGAATATGCCGCATATATCATTCATTCACTTGAGACTGGGTTTGAACGTTCTTTTAACGGAAATGTACTTAACAATGGCTTGATTGAGAATCTTCCGGCAGACAGCTGCGTGGAAGTTCCCTGTCTGGTAAACAAAAACGGCTTCCAGCCCGTAGCCGTGGGTAAACTCCCAACTCAACTGGCAGCTCTGAATCAGACAAACATAAGTGTGCAGCAGCTGGCTGTGGAAGGAGCACTGAAAGGCAGGAAGGAATATATCTACAATGCCGTTATGATGGATCCTCATACGGCTTCAGTATTAACACTGGACGAGATAAGAAATATGACGGATGAACTGTTTGAGGCACATGCGCATTTGCTGCCGGTTTTTAAATAATAACCTGGAAAGTTCAACAACAGAAGGTTTTAATCGACAATAAAAAATGTGCCCGGTAAATAAGTGCCGGGTACATTTTTTGTCGTATGGGAAAAAATTAATACTAACATTTAAAAAATGCTATATAATAGAGATATGCTTTTTTACAGTGTTATATTATAAAGCATATATGGAGGAAACAAATGGTAACAAATGAAGAATTAATTGCACATGCTAGGCAGGCTATGGAAAATGCATATGTTCCATATTCCAAATTTCATGTGGGAGCTGCGCTTCTGACCAAATCAGGAAAGGTTTATACAGGCTGCAATGTAGAGATAGCTTCTTTCGGAGCTACTAATTGCGCCGAAAGGACCGCAGTTTGGAAGGCTGTTTCGGAGGAGGGAGGACTTGAAATTGCAAAGATAGCAATAACAAGTGACGAGCCGGATTACATATATCCCTGCGGTATATGCAGACAGGTTCTGGCGGAATTCGCAGATGACGAAATGGAAATCATAGTGACAAAGAAGAACGGGGAATATAAGGCAGAACGCTTCGGAGACGTACTGCCAAATGCATTCAGACGTTTTTAAACATTAAATACAGTAAATTAACCCGTTGTGCCAGTTAAATTGACTTTCAACTTTGCAGTAAAAAGAGTTATGATGATTATACCGGTACGCGAGTACAACTTCAATCAATGGACTGTACGGTAAAAGTGCTTGCTGAAATTTGTAGGTGAAAAACAAGTATTTTAGCCGGCAAAGTGACAGGATGTCACTTTGAGCAGCACGCGAGACCCGGATGGTCGAGTCGCTGCGACGGCTAAGAAAATACTTGTTTTGAACCGTACTATTTCAAGTAAGCGCTTTGTGTGCAAGCCATTGATTGAAGTTAGTATGGAAGTATCGGTATAATCAGTAAGAATTTTTTACTTGCAAAATTAATTAACTAACTGGCACAACGCGTTAAATTATTTATGGAGGATATATGTCGTTTAAATCAGGTTTTGTATCGGTAATCGGAAGACCAAATGTGGGAAAATCAACATTGTTGAATGCCCTGACAGGACAAAAAATTGCTATAATGTCCGACAAGCCTCAAACCACCAGGAACACCATAAGGGGTGTAATTACAAAAGAGGACTGCCAGCTTGTATTTATAGATACACCTGGTATTCACAAGCCAAAGACAAAGTTGGGAGAATACATGGTGAATGTAGCGTCGGAAACTATGAAGGAGGTAGATTTGATCCTTTTTCTGGCGGAAGCTGCAACCTCCCCCGGAAACCTGGACATCAGCATAATTGAACAGCTCAGGAAGGTTAAAACTCCTGTTTTTCTTGTTTTGAACAAGGTTGATATTGCAGGAAAAGACAAGCTGCTTTCAATAATAGAGGGATACAGCAGCTTGATGGATTTCAAGGCTGTTATTCCCATATCGGCCCTGAAAAATGACGGAACCGATATAATTGTAAGCGAAGCTTTAAAATATTTGCCGGAAGGACCCCGGTTTTTTTCGGAGGATACTCTGACAGACCAGCCTGAAAAGGTTATTGCCGCTGAAATGATAAGGGAAAAGGTGTTGTTGAATCTGGAGGATGAAGTACCCCATGGTGTGGGTGTTGAGGTTATGTCCTTTAAAGAGCGGGAGGATGGTCTGGTCAACATCCAGGCAACTATTTATTGTGAGAAAAGCTCTCATAAGGGAATTATCATAGGCAAGCAGGGACAGATGCTCAAAAAAATAGGAAGCGCCGCAAGGTTTGAAATTGAAAGGCTGCTGGATACTAAAATCTTTCTCGAACTCTGGGTAAAGGTTAAGCCTGACTGGCGCAACAACGACAGCATGTTGAAAAATCTTGGTTACAAAAATAAAAAACAATAAAATCAATAAAATATATCTAAGTATACTCTTTGGCCTGTTTAGGAAAAATATCAGTTATAAATATACAGTGGTCTGCAGCAGCTAAAACATATATTGACCGGCAATGTATGGATTTAGAAATGTCACAGACCATCAGGGCTAAAGGGAATTTCCGGTATGGATTAAAAGCTCGGAGGCCGCAGAGGTAAATGGGTTGTGTAAATTACAAGGGAATAGTAATAAGAGAAGTTAATACCGGTGAGGCCGACAAGATAGTAACTGTATTGACTGCCGAGGAGGGAAGGATTTCGGTTGCCGCAAAAAATGCGCGGAGGCCCAAAAATTCCTTAAGCAGCGGCACTCAGCTGCTGTGCTTCAGCGATTACATGCTGTTTAAGGGCAAGGAACTGTATAACATGTCCTGCTGTGAGGTCATTGAGCCAAACTATGAGATAAGAAACGATATTTTCAAGCTTACTTACAGTTCGCATATATTGGAATTGATCTATGACAACGTGCAGGAGGGAGAGTCCTCGGAGAGCGTGCTCCAACTTCTTTTAAACACCCTGTATGTAATTGCCAAAACCGAACGCTCTCTGGAACTGATTACAAGGGTTTTCGAACTCCGGCTGATGGCACTGCTGGGTTATGAACCACAGGTGTCAGGCTGCATTAACTGTAACAAAACAGACGATGAAAATATGTATTTTGATCTGGATAATTCGGGGATTGTATGCGCCGAATGTGTAAATCCCTCGGGAAGAGTAATACCGCTTCTGCCGGGAACGGTAAAAGCCTTGAAATATATTATGAAAATTAACCCGCAGAAATTGTTCAGCTTTTCGCTGTCCGAACAGTCAATAAAAGAGCTGGGGATAATATCAAGGAAATATATAAAGGAGCATCTGGGAAAAGAATATAACAAGCTTGATTATTTGAAGCAGTTAATATAATAAATCATAAAATCCGGAGTGATATATGAACAATATAAGTTCCACCATTACTGTTGTAATTATTGTTATAAATGTTGTATTCATTATCACGGCTGTTTTCTTTGAACGCAAAAAACCGGTCCAGGCATTAAGCTGGGTTATTACCCTTTCCTTACTGCCTTTGATAGGTTTTTTTCTATATTTGCTTTTTGGAAGAAAATCCTATAAACAGTATAGTCATAAAGTATTTAAGAATTCCAACAAAATACCTTATGGCAGGGAGATCAGAGTGCCCGAATATTCCGGCGAGCAGATGAAACAGCTGATGAGACTTAATGCAGCCACCTCACAAAGTCCCTATACGGATAATAATGAAGTAGTTATCTTCACAAGTGCACAGGATAAATACAGCCAGTTGTTCAAAGACCTGGAAACGGCAAGGGAATCAATACATCTGCTGTATTTCATACTTCAAAATGACAATGTGGGGAAGAGACTTATCGAATTACTTGCCAAAAAGGCAAAGGAAGGGCTTGAAGTACGGGTATTATTTGACCATGGCTCAAATCTGCTAATGCCGTTTAAAGCATACTCACCCATCGTTGAAAATGGCGGTGAGGTGTATACTTATTTCTCTAATACCATAAATAATTACTTGAAGGTGAATTTCAGAAACCATCGTAAAATTGTGGTAATAGACAGCAGGATCGGTTACACCGGAGGAATAAATATAGGGGACGAGTACCTGGGTTATCACAGGAAAATAAAACCCTGGAGGGATACTCATTTAAAGATAACCGGAAGCAGCGTACTGGATTTGCAGCTCAGATTTATGGAGGATTGGCTGTATGCGTCAAAACAGCCTTCCGACAGGTTTGATACCAGCAAGTACTTTCCGGAAATATTCAATGATAAAGGAAAAACCGGAATACAGATTGTTTCAAGCGGGCCGGATACGGGGGGAGAAGAAATAAAACGGGGCTTGCTGAAAATGATCAGTTCGGCAAAGCAGAACATATTTATACAGACACCTTATTTTGTACCTGATGCAACCTTTTTGGAAGCACTTCAGAATGCAGCACTGTCAGGTGTGGAAGTTATAATTCAGATACCCGGAGTTCCCGACAAGCAATATGTTTACAAGGCTACAATGTCTTTTGTGGCCGATGTTATTGATTATGGAATAAAGGTATATTTATACCCTGGATTTTTACATGCGAAAATGATGGTAGTGGATGATTTCTGTTCTGCTATAGGAACCGCAAATATTGATATGAGAAGTTTTTCTCTCAACTTTGAAATTGATGCCTTTATGTACGGTGAAGAGGTATCTCACAGGTGCATGAAGATTTTCAAAGATGATTTAAAGGTTTGCAGGTTATTAACAAAAGAGGAATTTCACAAAAGAAGTGTTTTTTCCAGGATTCTGGAAAGTATCTTCAGACTGTTCTCACCAATACTCTAAATTACTGTTAAAAAATTCAGGACTGAAAATAAATGAGCGGAGTTTATTGTCTTAACATCCCTAATAAATTATAATTGATAGAAAATAGACAATTTTACCGGACCGAAATTTTACCGGGTTAGATATATGGCTGACGCGGTACATATTCAGACACCGGAGTTGGAGGTTAAAAATATTATGGAAAAAATTACCAGAGAAATGATATTATATTTCAATAAAGATGTCAGACGTATAAATCACGCTCTGAAGGTACATGCTTTCTGCGCTGCCATTGCAGACCTTGAACAGCTTGATGATAAAAGCAGACTGATAGTTGAGCTTTCAGGCATACTGCATGACATTGGCATTAAGGAAGCCGAGAGGAAGTACAATTCTTCGGCTGGGCCGTACCAGGAAAAAGAAGGTCCGGCTATAGCAAGACAGCTCATGGAAAAGCACCTGATTGATACCGAGGTGATAGAACGGGTTTGCCATATAGTAGGACATCATCATAGCTACGGCAAAATTGACGGGACTGATTTTCAGATATTGGTTGAAGCAGACTTTCTTGTCAATATATATGAGGATGAAATGGATACGCAGGCTGTATCCTCAGTAAGGAATAAGTACTTTAAGACTCAGACGGCCATAGACTTAATTGATGCAATGTATCTTTAGTCAGATGTCTTTTAAATTTACAGCAATATAAGCAGTTAAATCAACACAATAAAAGGGGTTTTAAATTTGTTCAGACTTGTTAAATACTTAAAACCATATATCAAGCAGGTTACACTGGGACCGGCTTTCAAGCTGCTGGAGGCAATACTGGAACTTATGATTCCTTTGTTAATGGCAAAGCTGATAGATAATGGTGTTAAGGCCAACAATTCCTCCTACATTTACCTGATGGGGGGGCTGATGCTGTTAACCGCCGTTATTGGGGCGGGATCGGCATTTATTTGTCAATATTATGCGTCAATAGCTTCACAGGGTTTTGGAACAACAATGAGGAATCTGCTGTTTAAGAAAATACAGAGCTTTTCCTTCAGTGAAATCGATAAAATAGGTACACCATCGCTTATAAATAGGATTACGAGCGATGTGAATCAATTGCAATTTGCGGTTGCCATGCTTATAAGGCTTGTTATCAGGGTACCCTTTCTGTGTATCGGCGGTGTGGTGATGGCAATGATAATCAATGTAAAATTATCTCTGGTACTGTTGATAACAATGCCTCTTTTTGCGGCTTTTCTCTATATAGTAATGTCAAAAAGTATACCGATGTATAAATCAGTGCAGAAAAAACTGGATACGCTTTCAACTGTTATCCGCGAAAACCTGTCAGGGGCAAGGGTCGTTCGTGCTTTTGCCAGATTGGACAAGGAACGGGAACGTTTTATTAAAAACAATAAGGAATATGCGGATAATTCCATTAAGGTAGGACGGATTTCGGCATTGCTGAACCCGGTAACAACAGTCATTATTAACCTTGGAATTGCTGCAATACTCTGGTTTGGAGGCTATCAGGTCTATGAGGGCAGTATGACTCAGGGAGAAATAATAGCCTATATCAATTACGTAAATATGATCTTATCCGCATTAATAGTTTTAGCAAATCTTGTGATCACTTTCACAAAGGCAGCCGCGTCGGCAGCGAGAGTCAATGAACTGCTTGATCTGCAGCCGTCAATTGCCGACCTTTCGGCAGGGCAGTTAAAATCACCAAACGATTTTTTGAATTTATCAGGAGCGAAGCACGCAGTAAAAAAAGCAGAGGAACCGATAATTGAATTCAGCAATGTCAGTTTCTCTTATGACAGGTCGGCTGAAAATGTACTTCAGGATATTTCCTTTAAAATCGGCAAAGGTCAGGTTGCCGGAATAATCGGTTCCACGGGTGCAGGCAAAACAACTCTTATCAATCTGATAGCACGTTTTTATGATACTGTCGAAGGAACTGTTTGTATAAACGGAACAGATGTTAAAAAGCTGAAACAAAATGATCTCAGAAATAAAATCGGAATGGTTCCTCAGAAGTCTGTACTTTTTTCAGGAACCATCGAGGAAAACCTCAAATGGGGAAAGCCTGATGCCACCAGGGATGACATGATTAAAGCGGCAAAAGTAGCTCAGGCTTATGAATTTATTGAAAAGAAACCCGAAGGGTTTGATACTCAATTGGTACAGGGAGGAAGAAATCTCTCGGGAGGACAGAAACAGAGGCTTGCCATAGCCCGTGCCTTGATAAAAAAGCCTGAAATATTGATCCTTGATGACAGTTCCAGCGCACTTGACTATGCAACGGATGCCTCATTGAGAAGAGAACTGAAGGAAAACCTGACAGATACGACGGTTATTATAGTGACTCAGCGTGTTGCAGCCATACGCAATGCCGATCTCATTATTGTAATGGATGAAGGCGAAATAGTCGGAATGGGAAAAAATGAGGAACTGCTGGAAAGCTGTGCGGTGTACAGGGAAATCGTGAACTCTCAGGATGAAAGTGGGGTGGCGCCAAATGAAAAGTAATGTCGTAAAGCGTCTGCTGAAATACATTGGAAAACACAGGCGGTTTGTGCTGGGCGCCCTGCTGTGTGCCGTATTCAGCAACATACTTATGATAGCAGGACCTTTTATCATAGGAAAGGGTGTTGATAGTATAGTTGGAAAGGGACAGGTGAATTTTAAACAAATAATAAACATAGTCCTTATAATTATTATACTTTACCTGGTCAGCGCTCTTTTTCAATGGAGTTTGCAGGTGATCACAAGCAAGCTGGCCAACAGAACCGTTGAGGGGTTGAGAAATGATGTATTTGTACACGTAACAAAAATGCCTCTGGAGTATTATGACAGGAATGCACACGGAGATATCATGTCCAGACTCACGAGCGATATGGAATATATATCAGAGGGGATTTTCCAGTCGGTTACCCAATTTGTGACAGGTATAATTTCAATAGTCGGTTCACTTGTTTTTATGTTTATTCTTAATCCTTTTATAACACTGGTTGTTATAGTTATGACGCCAATTACATTTTTTATAGCATCATTTATTACAAAACGTTCGTCAAGACTTTTCAAGGAGCAATCCAGGCTGAACGGTGAACTGAATGGCTTCGTGGAGGAGATGGTAGGCAGTCAGAAGGTGGTTAAAGCTTTTAATTATGAAGACCGGGCCCAGGAAAAATTTGAGGAAATCAACGGCAGACTGTATAAGGCTGGCAGGTGGGCTCAGTTTTATTCATCGCTTGTAAATCCTTCAACACGTCTTGTGAACAACATAACATATGTATTGCTGGGACTTACCGGAGGAATAGCAGCTGTAGCAGGAAAACTCAGTGTGGGATATATTTCCAGTTTTTTGACCTATTCAACCTACTTCTCCCAGCCGATAAATAATATAACAAGTGTTACAACCCAGCTGCAAACTGCCGTAGCTTCTGCGCAAAGAGTATTTGCCGTGCTGGACAGTGCACCTGAGAAACCGGAAGCCCAGGGGCTTGTTGAATTTACAAGTTCCGAAGGAAGGGTTGGCTTTGACAGGGTGGATTTCTCTTATAATCCTGAAACCAGGCTTATAAAAGATTTCAGTCTGGATGTAAAGCCCGGCACCAGAATTGCTATTGTAGGACCGACAGGAGCAGGCAAAACTACCTTGGTTAATTTATTGATGAGGTTTTACGAAGTTGATAGTGGGAATATATATATAGATGGCATAAACAGCAAGGATATGACAAAGGACAGCCTCAGAAAATCTTTCGGTATGGTATTGCAGGAAACCTGGCTGTTTAGCGGAACCATCAGGGAAAATATTGCGTACGGCAAGCCTGACGCTACTGATGAAGAAATAATTGCTGCTGCAAGATCATCAAACGCCCACAGTTTTATAAAAAAGCTGCCGCTGGGCTACGAAACAATGGTTATCGAGGGCGGGGGGAACTTGTCCCAGGGGCAGCGTCAGCTATTGACAATTGCACGGGTAATGCTTATAATTCCACCAATGCTGATTCTTGATGAAGCGACCAGCAGTGTGGACACCAGAACTGAAATAAAGATTCAGAATGCCTTTAATAAATTGATGGAGGGCAGAACGAGTTTCATAATAGCACACAGACTCTCCACCATCAGGGAGGCTGACCTGATACTGGTACTGAACAACGGGCAGATAGTAGAGCAGGGAAATCACGAACAGCTATTGGAGAAGGGCGGCTTTTACAGTAAACTGTATTATAGTCAATATGAAAAGGAAGATTAACATTTTAATTCAGCAGCCCATGTAATAACAAGTATTTTAGTTACTTTTAACTGCTTTATGTACAAATATCTTATTATTTTTACTTTTGTACATAGGGGGATAGGAGGTCAATTCAATATGGAAAACGTATATGAAGATTATAGAGTTCAGAAGAAATTATTGATGGAAGCCCTTGTGGAAATGGATTACATGGAAATATACGAATCAAACATACTGAAAAATGATTTTATTCTTAAACTGGGAGAACCCAGGTATGAGCTTCACAGGCTTGAGCTTACCATTGCCAGAACGAAATTGAAGCTTGAAATGATGCAGACCTGCATACATTTTCAAATACCAATTGATTCTGAGCACATTGACAGAACTCTTGAAAAGGAGTTTGAAAAGCATTTTAACATGCTTAAAATAATGAAGAGAGAAATCGATAACGTTCATAGCCTGAACGTAGAAAATGAGACTCTTGCCTCCGCTGCCAGAGAATTGAAGGCTTTGTATCTTTCGATAGCAGACAGAGTGCACCCCGAGCTTATTGTTTCCGCAGACAAAAAAACCAACAGGATCTGGAAGGCGGCTAAAGCCGCATATGAAAAAAAAGATGCGGTTAAGCTGAAGAAACTGCAGAAGAAAGTTTTGACCGAATACCAGAATATCCCTGAACACCAGGAGGAACCGCCGAAGAATATGAAAAAAGTTGTCAGACAAATGAAAACCAGGACTAAAAGCGTACTTGCTGAAATTGACAGTCTTAAAAAACAGTTTCCCTTTAACGAGGCAAAATTGCTTGAGGATGACGATGCTGTAGAGAAGTTTAGAAAAGACATATCTATTGATATACAAATTGCAAAAGAACTTCTGGACAAACTGGAAAAGCAGATACTTGAGAAATTGCCTCCGACAAGTGATCTGTTGAATTAAGGAATGACTAAATAAAAGAACCTGATAAACCGGGCCGGAAACGGTCCGGTTTTCGTTTACGTTTCATTTCGTCCGGATTTTACCGGGCGAAATGCCATATTTCTCCTTAAACAGATGATAGAAATGGCTGAGATTTTCAAAACCTGATTCCAGAGCTACGTCCAATATATCAATATTGGTTGTTACAAGCAGGTTCTTTGCATGGTTAAGCTTCAGATTATTAATATATGTTGTGGGCGTAGTACCAAGATATTGTTTGAAAACACGGTTCAGATGACCTGTGCTCCTGCCCGAAATCCTGTATAATTTATCGAGGCCGGCAGTAAAATTCTCCTTCTTCTGCAGTTGAAAAAGTACGGAATCCAACCAGTCCGGAATTGATTTTTTATTTTCGTTTTTATAGTTTGCAAAAAGAAATGTAAGTGCGTCAACCAGGAAGCTTTTGGCAAATATTTGGGCCTTGTATTTATCAATTGACGCAAATAAATGTATTTGTTCTGCCTTGCCGACCAGGGAATACATTTCTCCGGAAGGCAGCACCGCACAGGCAGGCAATTGCATTGTTTTTAACATTGACGAAAATTGCCTGTCACCAAAAAAATCAAATGCTGCTTCAATAAATTCAGTATAAAAATTTATATTTATAAACTGACAATCCATATTGTTATAATCATCGTAGCTGTGCCTGTCACGGGGACGCACAAAGACAAGTGTTCCTGTGCCCATTGCCTGCTCCTGCCCGTTAACCCTGTGAATGCACTTTCCTGAAGTAATGAGAAAAATTTCATAATAATCGTGATAGTGTAATGGAGTCGTTTGTTTTATAGAAGCTTCAATATGGAAGTTTGCCTGTATCTGCGGGTCTATTAGAGATTCTGCCGTAAGCATGGGTATGTGCATGTATGCCACCTCGGTTTAAATAAAATGAATCTTTGTACATAATGTTATTATACCACAATAAAATGTCAGAACGTTACAAGACAAATAGCTCTCTGTGATGGTAATATCTTGTTAAAGCCAATTTCAATACCTTTTTTACAGGTGCAGATATTGTGCAAATAGTACAATTTATTTTATAAACAGGGAGGCATATTATGATTTTAATAGACCTTAATGGAAAATGGCAGATGAAAAGAACGGATGAAGAGCAATGGATAGATGCCGTGGTCCCCGGATCGGTATATAATGATCTGCTCCGGGCAGGAAAAATGAAGGATCCGTTTTTCAGGGATAATGAATATGAAATCCGTGATTTGTGTAAATTTGACTATGAATATAAAAGGATATTTCAGGTTAAAGCAGAGGACCTGAAGCATGACAGGATCGTTTTGCTCTGCGAAGGGCTGGATACGCTATGCCAGGTGTTCATAAACGGTAAAAGCGTTTTGAAGGCTGAGAACATGCACAGAACATATGAGGTGGATATTAAGAACAGCATTGTAGCTGGTGAAAATCATATCCATGCAGTTATAAGTTCACCCATAGAATATGCACTTGAAAAGGATAAGGAACAGTATCTCTGCAGCTGTGCCGACGCGGTGCCTGGAATTTCCCATATCAGAAAGGCACACTGCATGTTTGGCTGGGATTGGGGTCCTCAGCTGCCTGACATGGGAATATGGAGAAATATTTCTGTACAGTGTTATAACACCGCAAGGATAGATGATATCTACATTTCACAGCTACATTCCGAAAACAGGGTGGAGCTTGATATAAGATTAGGGATCGATAACTGGAGCAATGCTGATACAGACATATTAATTACGATAGAAACTCCCGACGGTGAATTAATACAACAGAAAGAGCCTGTTGAAGCAGCGGAACAGCATATGGCAGTGGGTATCTCCAATCCAAAGCTTTGGTGGCCGAACAACTACGGTGAGCAGCCCCTGTACAAACTAAAGGTTTCCTTAATGAATGAGGGGAAAATTATAGATGAAAAGCGTATGAGAATAGGACTCAGGACTATTGCATTAAATCGTCAGAAAGATAAATGGGGAGAGTCCTTTGAATTCGTTGTAAACGGAAAGAGTATATTCTCCATGGGCGGCGATTATATACCGGAGGATAATATTCTGGCAAGGTGCAACCGTGAAAGATCGGAGAAGCTTATTAAAAGCTGTGTTGAGGCAAACTTCAACACAATACGGGTATGGGGCGGCGGTTATTATCCTGATGACTTCTTTTATGATCTGTGTGATGAATACGGTATCATAATATGGCAGGATCACCTGTATGCATGCGGGGTTTATGATTTCAGTGAGGAATTCAGAGAAAATATCACCCATGAAACCAGAGACAATATGAAAAGACTCCGCCATCATGCCTCCATGGGTCTGTGGTGCGGGAATAACGAATTGGAATATGCCTGGGCTTATTGGGGTTGGGGCGAACGGTTCGGACAAAAGCTTCAAAATGACTATTTGAAACAATTTGAAGAATATTTGCCTGAACTTGCAGAGGAGATGGATCCAAACACATCGTATTTGATAGCTTCACCTACTTCAAAGGGCAGGTTCGACGACCCCAACAATGAAAATTTCGGAGATATGCACTATTGGGATGTATGGCATGGCAGGAAGCCAATAACCGAATACAGGACTCTTTACCCCAGGTTTATGTCGGAATTCGGACTTCAGTCCTTCCCCTGCCTGAAAACAGTAGAAACTTTTACATTACCCGAGGACAGAAATATTTTTTCCTATGTTATGGAATCACACCAGAAGAATGGTACTGGGAATGAAAAGATCCTATATTATATAAGTGAACATTTCAAATATCCAAAAGACTTTGATTCATTGCTTTACACCTCCCAGCTCATACAGGCCGAAGGTCTGCGCTACGGAGTAGAGCACTGGAGAAGGAACCGCGGACGGTGTATGGGTGCTATTTACTGGCAGCTCAATGACTGTTGGCCTGTGGCCTCCTGGGCAAGCCTTGACTATTTCGGCAGGTGGAAGGCGGCACACTATGCAGCCAGAAGATTTTTCGCTCCTGTGATGGTTTCTGCACTGGAAGAGGATACCAGGGTTTCGCTCCACGTATCAAATGAAACCCTTAACAAATTTGAAGGCAAACTCATATGGAGACTCAGGGACAAAAACTCGTCGGTCATCGGACAGGCAGAGCTGGATGTTGAAATGGAGGCTCTCTCCACAGGGGAGGTTGCAGGTCTTGAATTTGGTGAGATATTGACTTCTCAGCAAAAGAAAAGAGAAACTTATCTGGAATTCGGTTTATTTGAAGATGGAGAGGAAATAAGCCGGGGAACGGTACTTTTTGTCAAGTCCAAACATTTTGCATTGATAGATCCAGACATTTCAACAGAGGTTTTTGAAGAAGCCGATAAATTTATTATAAATGTATCAAGCAAAGCCTTCGCAAGATTTGTGGAACTCGACCTTACCGGTGCCGATGGAATTTTCAGCGATAATATATTTGATTTATCAGGGACCGACATAAAGAAAGTTGAACTGAAGAAGGAAAACCTCTCAAGGGAGCTGACTCTGGAAGAAATAAAGAATAAGCTGCGTGTACGCAGTTTATATGACACCTTTGAGTAAGCAAATAGTGATAAAACACGGGAACTGTCTTAAAATGAAACAAATGAAAATAAATATGTTACCGGCCATAGTGCGTGAGTACAATTTCAAAAAATGAGAGCTCTATTAAAAGTACAAATTTCAGGCATGTACTTTGTGAGCTTTCCATTTTTTGAAATTGGTACGGGAGCACTATTAAATGTTTCACATTCCATTTAAAGCATGTTGATTTTTATGACAGCCCCTTTAGCTACTATCTTTGTCAGTAGTTCTCATCCGCTAGTTTTGCCGGAATTCTCACTTCAACAGTGGTGCCTCTGCCATATTCACTTTTAAAGCTTAAACCGTACTTTTCTCCGTAAAACAGTTTCAGGCGCTCGTTAATGTTCCTGATACCATAGCTGCTTCCGGACGAGCTCCTGAGCTTTCCACGGGTTATCATATCCAGACGGTCCTCCGGAATACCTATTCCGTCATCATTGACCAAGAGGAGTATTTCATCATTATCAAGGCTGCCGCTTATGACAATGGTGCCCTCTTTGCTTTCTTTTCCCTGTATTCCGTGGACGATGGCATTTTCTACGATGGGCTGCAGCGTTATCTTAAGAATTTCGAAGTCTTTGATATAATCATCCAGATCAATAATGAAATTGATTTTATTGTTAAAACGGATGTTTTGAATATCCACAAAGAATGAAACATGATAAAGCTCATCCTCTATACTGACAAGCTCTTTTCCCTTGCTTAGGCTTAATTTGTAGAATTTGGCCAGAGCCTTTACAGAGGATTCGATTTCATTATATTTGTTCTCTTGTGAGAGACATATTACCATATCCAGAGTATTATAAAGAAAATGGGGGTTGATCTGGGCCTGCAATACTTTCAATTCGGAATTTTTAACTTCCTTACCCAGTGCATACTGTTCCTCCAGAAGTAATTTGATACGGGATATCATGTAGTTGTAATTTTCAATCAATTCTCCTATCTCATCTTTATCCACGGTTTTAGTTATTTGAGAAAGGTCTCCTGACTGTACGCTTCTCATCTTTCCTATCAGCTGGGAAATTCGCCCCGTAATGCTGGTGGACAGCAGAATGGCCAGAATATAAGCTATGGAAGCAATGAAGAATACCTGAATAAGCGTCTGGGTCCTGATTTTGGCTGTTTCGGAAAAAATCTCCCTGTAAGGTATTACCGTAACCATATACCAGGTAGTTCCGCTTATAAGCTCGCTGTGGAAAAAGTTATTCTGATTATTGATGCTGGTGGTATTCCAGGTTCCGGAGTTTGCCTCGTCCATCACCAGGGAATTGCTGACCTTATAGTCGGCAGCAGCTCTGCTATCCGAGGCTATTACAATATCACCATCGGAGTTCTGAATATAGGTTATGGAGTTTTTAACCGTGTTGGCATTTGAAATAATTTCAAAAAGCTTATTTTTTGCAATATCCACTCTGAAAAGTGCTATAATTTTTGAATAATCGGTACTGCTTCTTAAAAAAGTAACGGCTGATACCGTATCCTCTGCATTTTGTCCCTTATCACTGAAATACACCGGAGGGCACCAGAGTATCCTGTTACCGCTTTGCTTTAATTTTTCATACCAGATTTTATCCTCTATATCATTTATATTGAATAAGGGGGATGTTTTTACGTCACTATTATTTGCGTATATCAGACCATCCTTTACGTATAGGCGGATCTTGTCAACCACAGACTTGTCTTCAAGATTGTGCAAAAAGGCCGTCATATGGTTCATATCGCTCATCTGCTGAAAAATATCGGTGTTTTCGGTGCTGACATTTGCAATTTGATTAATAATATCGTCCTGTACAACAACATCCATTGTTTTGACCACTTTCAGCAATTTGTCGGATATGAAGGAATAGGCCTGACTATAGCTTTTATCGGCAGAGAACAGGGCCTTTTCCTTAAGAATGTCTGAAAAACTGCTGTAGGTTATAAATGAATAAATAAACAGAGGTATGACTATTAAGCCCATGTAGGAAATCAGGAGTTTCTGCCTTAACTTGAGATTTTTTATATACTGGCTGATTTTTCCGATAAGCTTGTTTTTCATTTGTGACACATCTCCTTGTACTCCGAGGGAGTAAGTCCTGTTTTTTTCTTGAATATTTTTGCAAAGTACTGGCTGTCGTTAAAACCAACGCTTTCAGCCACATGTGAGATGTTATGGTTTCTGTTCTTTAACAGTTCCTTGGACTTTTCTATCCTGTAATCAGTTATGTGCTGGTTTATTGTATCACCGGTTTCCTGTTTAAAAATGGAGCACATATATGCAAGGCTCAAATAAGTATGTTCACTTATCATTTTTATAGACAGGTCACTGTTCATATAGTTATTCTCAATGAACCGCTTGATCTGCAGGATCTTACTTTTATTATCCCGCTTTTCTCTTCTGCACTGAAAAAAGAATTCTATTTTCCGGCAGCAGTACTCTTCAACTTCATTGAGTGTGTAAAAATTGCTCATCTCCTGCCATAAACGGTTCCGGTCACTGCTTTCGTAAAAGTTCTCCAGGCCAAGCTCCGAGGACTGGTCATAAAGCATAAGTGTAATTCTGTAAAAGAATTCTTTTATATTATTCGGCAATGTATTACTGTATTGTTTTAAATCCAGAGCCAGATCCCTGAGATGGGATATAGCCTGTCCGGCTTCCTCGGCAAGAATCATTTCCCTTATGTCCCTTATTACATCTTCATCGAAGGTGTAGGGTATCTCAATATTCTCAGAGTAAAAGAGAATAGTCCTGTAGTCATTAAAAAAACCTTTTTTCAAGGTGAGTACAGCAGAATTGTAGGATTGCGGCACATTCCGGATTCCACTGACCTGCTTTCCAACACCAATGAAAAAATCAATGTTCATCAGAATTTTTTCCACATCCTTCAAATAATCCTTGATACATTCTGTATCCAGAAGAAAATTTTTATCAGGAGGACACGCAAGATGTATAAGTATATACTCATTGTCCTTTATTGTTGAAATACCAACCAAACCTTTTGATTTCAATACATTGTCAATATTGCTTATGGTGTTTTCCATGGCAGAATAAAACCCAAAAGGTGTCAGACTGCCTTTATTGATAATCTGAAGCAGGGTAGTTACAAAATCCCATTCGGTCTGTATCCCAAGTAAAGTATAATCAAACTGCTCTTTTAAAAGCTTATATGGGTTGGTTAATTTTATTGCCAGTTCATTTCGCAGCAAAGGAAAGTTCTTTGAAAGTCTTTCGCTTATAATGGCATTTTCATGGTTTTTATGTTCCAGTATCAATAGCTTGATAGCCTCACTTAATATACTTTCAAGCTCATTGTAATCAATGGGCTTTTCAATGTAGCTCAAGGCCCTTAACTGTATTGCAGATTTCAGATATTCCTTGTCGGAATATCCGCTCATAAAAATAATTTTTGTGTCAGGACGGGATTCCTTAAGTTTAAAAGACATTTCTATCCCATCCATCCGCGGCATTCTGACATCAGTCAACACTATATCGGGGCAATACCATGCTGCGATTTCAAGAGCTCTTATTCCATCATCGGCCTGTTCAATAAAGGAGATATCAAAATCCATCTTCATGATGTTTCGAATAAGACTATCCCTGGAGGTTATTTCATCATCTACTACCAATAATTTTACCAATTGAATTCCTCCGAAACTGTATGGATGAGTAATTTCCTTCATTATATGAAATGTCGAAATCCTAGTCAATAGAATTTGGGTCTCCAAAATAAGGACAGAAAGATTTTACACAAAAACAAAAAAATTCTCCATTATGTCTGAAATGACATGATGCTATAATTCACGTAGCAAGAGAGCAGAGACATAGCAAAAACATTTTAATACAACAACAAGGTGGAATGATAATGAAAAGCAGCAATAAAACTTTTTTTCTTAAGCTGAAGGAATATAAGACGTTATTACTTATGTTGACACCTGCAATTCTTTTCTTTATAGTATTTAGTTATTTACCGATGTTTGGAGTGGTCATAGCCTTTCAGAGGTATACCTTTGACGGCGGGATATTCCACAGTCCATGGATCGGACTTGAAAATTTCAAATTTCTGTTTATGGCCGGAGATATTTTGAGTGTAACGAGAAATACGTTACTATATAATGTTCTCTTTATAGTCGTTAATAATGTACTGGAAATAACCTGTGCAATAGTGCTGGCAGAATTATCAAACAAGTATTTTAAACGGGTCACCCAGTCCATGATGTTTCTTCCGTATTTTATTTCATGGGTAGTTGTGGGAGCATTTACCTATAATGTTTTGAATTACGAGTCAGGTGCCTTTAACACCCTGTTGAAATCAATGAATCTGGAAGCCTTTGATTTTTATAACAAGCCCGGTATCTGGATATTAATAATAGTACTGGTTTGTGCCTGGAAGAGCTTCGGGTACGGTACCATCATATATCTTTCGGCAGTTATGGGAATAGACGGTGAGATGTACGATGCGGCAGAAATAGACGGTGCAAATATATTCCAGCGTATCCGCCACATAACCCTGCCAAGCCTGATACCTACGGTTGTAATACTAGTACTTCTATCGATGGGGAACATCTTCCGCGGAGATTTCAGTATGTTTTATCAGGTAACCGGTAATAATCCCATGCTTTATTCTTCCACAGATGTTATCGACACATATGTAACGCGTTCTCTTATGACATCGCCTGAATTTGGGATGACTGCTGCGGCTGGGTTATACCAGTCGGTTTTATGTTTTGCAATAATAATGGCCTTCAATTACCTGGTAAAAAGATACGATAAAGATTATTCATTGTTTTGACAAAATGCATTTTTACAATGTAATTAACATGGCTTAGGAGGTTAACTATGGCTACAAAGAGCACAAGTAACAAAGTATTTAATTTTATAGGTTATACTTTTATTACAATACTGTCGGTATTTTCCGTCATACCGTTTATAATGATAATTTCAAGCTCGGTAACGGCTGAGCGCTCCATTTTGCGATATGGATATTCATTGATACCCAGAGAATTTTCAAGCCAGGCTTATGCAAAAATATTCGGTTTTCCCGATGATGTTTTCAAGGCGTACGGAATCACCATATTCAATACTGTGGCAGGAACCGTTCTCGGATTGTTTCTGACGGCAATGACAGCTTACGTATTGTCCAGAAAAAATTTTGCATGGAGGAATAAATTTTCTTTCTTCTTCTACTTTACAACATTGTTCAGCGGGGGAATAGTACCCTGGTATATACTCTGCGTGCGTTACCTGCATTTTAAGGATATGCCGCTGATTGCCCAGGTAGTTCCATATTTGCTTTCAGTTTTCAATATAATCATTATTAAAAGTTTCATGCAGGCCATTCCCGATGCCATTACCGAATCGGCAAAAATAGATGGGGCCGGAGATTTCAGAATATTCATACAATTGATTTTACCGCTGTCGAAACCGGTTCTTGCTTCAATAGCTTTATTTATAGCTATTGGCTACTGGAATGACTGGTATTTAAGTTTTATGTTTGTACAGAAAAGCAGTTTTTATTCATTGCAGTTTTATCTTTATAAGATCCTGAGTTCAACTGAGGCACTGGCACGGATACAAAGTCTATCAGGTCAATATGTGGGAGAGATGCCCAAGGAAAACGTAAAAATGGCAATGGCTGTTATTGCAACCGGCCCAATTATCTTACTATATCCATTTGTTCAAAAATATTTTGTAAAAGGGCTTACAATTGGTGCTGTTAAAGGATAATACCGAGAAAATCGGTTATCAATATATAAAATAATTGAATGGGGGAATCATAGTGAAAAATTTATTGAAGAGAACCAGTTCCATAACAGCTCTGCTTCTTGCAGGAGCATTAGCACTGGCGGGGTGCGGAAATGCAACCACTTCAGAATCATCCGCTCAATCCGGGGCAGCAGCTGCATCGCAGACTTCTGAACAGGGAACTGGCACAAGTGATCCTGTCAAAGCTGAAATTGATAAGGGCCAGGTTACTCTGGTTGGTTATCAATTTGGTGATGAGCTGGTAGATCACAAAACTGTTTTAGAAGAAGTCAACAAGAAGTTGCAAAAAGACATAAACACTACATTGGATTTAAGATGTATTCCATGGACTGATGCAGAAAAGAAATACAAGCTTTTGTTTGCATCCGGTGAGGAATTTGACTTCTGTTATTCAGGTGCCTGGATAGGATTCAATCAGGTTGCTACCACAAACGGCTATATGCCGCTTGACCTGGAAATGGTTAAAAAGTTTGCTCCTGATACATTTGCAGCTACTTCACCAGACCGTTGGAAACAGGTAACAGTAAAAGGAAATATATTCGGAATGCCTAATATTAATGCAAAAATCAAAAATGTACTTGCTGTATTCAGAGGAGACATACTAAAAAAGTATAACATTACAAATATATCAAACAATACTGAATTCGCTAACGCGCTGCTTACTATTGCCAACGGAGAGAAAGATTTATTGGCATGGAATATAGGAAACTATGAGCAGAACGGAAGAATGAGAAACATTTTCTATTCGGCGCCAAACAATCTAAGAGATGTGATTTCTGCTGTCCCCGTTCTTTGTGTAAGCATGAATGACGGCAGCTACAAGGTGTTTAAAACCTATGAAGATCCAAAATATCTTGAATATCTGAAAACAACAAAAAAATTGGCTGATGCAGGTGTTTGGTCAAAGAGTGCACTTTCAAACAAGGATTCCGACGGAAACAATTTCAAGGCAGAAAAATCCGCATGCTATATAGCTGACGCCTTTAATACATTTGATTCTACAAATGTTGAAATGGTAGCTAAAAATCCTGCTTATGCAAATGAATATTTTGATGTAAATCCAGGCAGCAAGAAGATTCCTGAAGGCGGAAACATGTCCATGATATCCATCCATGCTACGTCAAAACATCCTGAGAGAGTTATGATGATGTTTAATCTTTTTGAAACAAACAAGGAATACTTTGATCTGGTCACCTATGGTATTGCAGGAACACACTATGAAGTTGTAGGGGATGACAAATATAAACCGTTAATGCCTAAATACAATGACTTCGTAGGCGGTTTTACTCTGGCATGGGGAACCAACAATTCAAAACTAATCCGTACAGACGCTTCAGTACCGCAGAGCGAAATAGACTATTACAACAAAACTTTAGCAGAAGATTCAATTGAAACTCCTTTAGCTACATTTACCTTTGATGACAGCAAATTCAAGAATGAGGAAGCTGCTGTAACTAACATAATCGAGACTTACATGATTCCGATTGAATTGGGTCTTACAGATCAGGAAAAAGGACTGGCTACTATGGCAGAAAAATTAAAAGCAGCTGGTATCGATAAGCTTCAGGCTGAAGTTCAGGCTCAGATCGATGCATATGTAAAGGAATATAACGCTGCAAAGTAAATTAAAAATATCAATTGTATATTTACTGGTGCGGAGGAGAGGGCAGTTAACTCTCGTCCGTTTACTTTTATCCGGTTTCATATTAAATATGGGCCGGATGTAAAGTAAATTATACGAATAAAAAAAGAAAAGGCACTATCAAATCAAGCCTTTTCCATATAGGTATACTTTGAACAATTTTTAGCATTGGTAGAAGTTCGTCAATAAATACAAAATATCAGTGAAGGGGTTTAAAAATTAAAATCCATGATCAAAGTATAACCTTAATTTTATTTTACAGCCTAAGTATTAAAAAAATATTTGAATTATGTTAAATAAAAATTAAATTATTTGCCGGTGTGAGTCGACTTATAATATTATACCGGGAATACGGATAGAAAGATGATAATTGTCAATAGAGGGGAGTTGACTAAGTAATATTCCGGATATAGTATTATCTGTATTGAGGTTAAATAACCCAATTGTAATTCAACGGTAATTGAATAATTTTAACTAAACGGGGATGGATTTTTGGATAAAGGAATGGAAAACATTGGAGGTCTATATAGCAATGAAAATTTCTTTTGAAGTACAAAACTTTAAGGCAGTGAGATTTATAGGTAAAGAGGTTATTGCTGGCAGGAAAAATCCTGTGCCGGAACTATGGAAAAAGATATTAAATGATGGCTCAAATGAGTTTCTTCAAAGTATGCCTGAGCGAGTATCTCCCATAGGGGACACTATCGGATGGATGGGCGAGTACAATCCGCAGTCCAAAGAGTTTACTTATATAGCAGGGATATTTACCAAGCCGGATACTATTGTTCCAAATGGGTTCTCCTACCGTGATATTCCTGACTGTCTAATGGGTATTGGCTGGATACAAGGAAATACTTCTCATTTGGAGAAAGGGGCACATGCTAAAACAGAGAAAATAATGAGAGAAAACGGGTATGAGCCTGATTATTCAATTGTTGGGATATCATTGGAATATTATTCATTCGATAAATATGCAAATATAAAAGAAGATGGCAACAACACCTTTACTTTTGGGTATTTTTTGCCTTGTAAAAAAATTGTTTAAACTTCAACTAATGGGCATTATGTCTATATATCAAGAATCATTCATACCGCTATTCAGAAATGAAAAGCGGTAAAACGGAAGAACTATGAAAACTGAATAGTGCGGTAGGGATTGAATTTTTAATCGGTTCCAGATATAGTATATGTTGTAAGATTTATGATAGCACAAATTAAAAGTAATGGGGTTAATTAATGAAAAAAATTTCTTTGTTTTTGTCAATTCTTATAACAGCTCACTTATTAATTGGATGTTCATTTATTTCTGGAAGTCCTGCAAGTCATGGTAAAGATATTGCAAATAAGATTCAGAAGCTATACGAAGAAAAATCTCAATATTTGAGTGATAATTCTGACAAATTATTTCTATGGAAACAACAAGTTGATATTAATACAAAAAGTGCGTTGTGTACAATAGTTAAGGATGAAAAAGGAAATTGGCAGTATTATAAAGACGATTATGAAAGAATCCTTTTTAAGGCAAAAGATGAAGCTATACTTAAAATAATAAGTATGCTATACAACGACTATGAAGTATTAAAAATTGAAATAGCAGATAATAGTATCCAGTATTTCATTTCGGAGGACTCTATTATTTACTCTAAAAAAGATATATCAGATGAAGCCTATACGGAATATATTAAAGATAACTGGTATCATTTCAAATTCCCATATGGCATATAATGAAAATAATTTAAGTCTTAAGGAACACTGCCGCACATTCAGTTAAAAAGAAAGTGCGTTTTTTATTGTCCGCATTCGATCAAAATTTAAGAAAGTTACGTCGAATCATCAGTCTATTACGAACTTATTCTAAGCTTTTTCTTAAAGGAACAAAAAATATAAAAATTAGTTGAATTGTAACAAAAGAGCTAATCAAAATAAAAACATTGTCCCAAAGCTGAACTATCGACATTACAC
>JAEVZU010000082.1 GCA_023392075.1 Bacillota bacterium
GTTTTCCATTAATTGCAATAAATAAGGAGATTATTTGGATTATAGGAAATAAAACAAGTGATAATTATAAAGTAACTGATAATACTAAATCTGTATTGATGATTTCTTATGAACAACTGGATTGATCAGGCTTTTATGGAAATATTCAGAGACAGCAGGATGAATTGCCGACTATAGATTAATAACTTAATTATAGAATAGATTATTATAATATGATGCTAAAACTTAACAAGGGGGATAAGTGGCAATGGATGTAATTGAGCGCGTTTTAATTTCAAAGGAGGAGCTCGATAGACAGGTAGAAGAGTTGGGCAGCCGTATTTCAAAGGATTATGAGGGAAAAGAACTGGTCATAATCGGAGTATTAAAGGGTGGTTTTATATTCCTGGCAGATCTTGCAAGAAAAATAACCATACCTGTAGATCTTGATTTCATATCGGTTTCCAGCTATGGAGATTCGTCAAAATCATCAGGAGTTGTAAAAATAATCAAGGATGTTGATATAAATATATCAGGAAAGCATGTATTAATAGTTGAGGATATTATTGATACCGGGCTTACATTGAATCATCTCGTTGAATTGCTTAAAACAAGGGGGCCTCTCAGCGTTAAAATATGCGCTGCATTGGATAAGCCCTCCAGAAGGAAGGCAGAAGTGCATGTTGAATATAAGGGGATTGAAATACCGGATGAATTTGTTATAGGCTATGGCCTGGATTATGCCGGAAAATACAGGAATCTTCCGGAAGTATGTATCCTTAAAAAGGATGTATACACAAAAAAATAAAAAATATTGACAGGCAATTGACTTTATTGTGTTTTATATGTGTATATGCTAATATAATATATACTGTACGAAACAGGAAAAAAAAGCTAATGTACATGGATTATGTTGTTTGAATGAAGTAGCAGATTGGTATTAAATTATATATGACAAACGTAGGTGGGTTTGGTTGTAATCAGCCTATGAACTAGGTTTGATACCTTGGTTAGCATAAGGAGGGAGATATTTGAAATATTTTAAGGGTATCAGTTTTTATATTATTATCTTTATAATAATTTTAGTAATAATTACATTTTACACTGCATCTGATAATCCGCCAAAGATGGATTATTCCGCGCTGTTGACCCAAATGGATGCAGGAAATGTAAAAAGTATCGGGCTACAGACTGACACAGCCACGGTAGAACTTAGAAAGCCTGTGGATGAAAAAAGCAAGGCAACCAAATACGTGGTAACCGTTCCACCTGACGTTACTTCGGCATCTGAAAGGTTTACAGAGGCATACGTTGAAAAGAAAATAGAAAAATACAGTGTTACAACTCCACCGCAGCCACCGTGGTGGGTATCCATTCTTCCGACTATCGGATTTATCGTTATAGTTATTTTGATCTGGTTCTTCTTTATCCAGCAGTCCCAGGGCGGCGGAGGCGGAAATAGAGTAATGTCCTTCGGAAAAAGCCGTGCAAAAATGACTGTTGATGATAAAAAGAAGATTACTTTTGATAATGTGGCAGGAGCGGATGAAGAAAAGGAAGAACTGGCTGAAATAGTTGAATTCCTTAAAGCTCCAAAGAAATTTGTTGAATTGGGTGCCAGAATACCAAAGGGTGTACTCCTGGTGGGACCTCCCGGTACAGGTAAAACCTTACTTGCAAAGGCTGTATCCGGTGAAGCAGGCGTGCCCTTCTTCAGCATAAGCGGTTCCGACTTCGTTGAGATGTTCGTCGGTGTAGGTGCTTCCCGTGTTCGTGACCTTTTTGAACAGGCAAAGAAAAACGCACCCTGTATAGTGTTCATTGATGAAATTGATGCTGTAGGCAGACACAGGGGAGCCGGTCTGGGCGGAGGACATGACGAAAGAGAACAGACTCTTAACCAGCTGCTTGTTGAAATGGATGGTTTTGGTATTAATGAAGGAGTAATTATCCTTGCCGCAACCAACAGACCTGACATCCTGGATCCCGCCTTATTGAGACCCGGACGTTTCGACAGAAGAGTTGTAGTGGGACTTCCGGATATAAAGGGAAGAGAACAGATATTAAAGGTTCATTCCAGAGGAAAGCCTTTGGCCGAGGATGTAAAACTTGACGATCTGGCAAGAATAACACCCGGTTTTACAGGTGCCGATCTGGAAAATCTGCTGAATGAAGCGGCTTTGCTTTCAGCCAGAGCAAATAAAAAGAAAATCGGAAATGAAGAAATAAAGGAAGCGGCTTTCAAGGTTATGATGGGCCCTGAAAAGAAGAGCCGCGTTATGAGCGAAAAAGACAAAAAGGTTACGGCTTTCCATGAGGCAGGCCACGCTATTGCCATAAAGCTTGTGTCTACAAGCCAGAAGGTTGACAGAGTATCCATTATTCCTGCAGGTATGGCCGGCGGTTATACTGCAAGCAGACCTCAGGAGGATAAGAGCTACCACACCAAGTCTCAGCTGATAGAAGAAATCATCATTGCCCTGGGAGGCAGAGCTGCCGAACAGATCATACTTAATGAAGTCAGTACCGGAGCCTCAAGCGATTTGAAGAAGGTAAACCAGATTGCAAAGAATATGGTTACAAAGTACGGTATGAGTGACAAGCTTGGAAATATGATTTTCGGAAATGAGAACGACGAGGTGTTTATCGGAAGAGATCTGGCTCATTCCAGGGATTACAGCGATGAGATAGCTGCAATTATCGATAATGAGGTAAAGAGTATCATCGACAATGCGTACGAAAGAACTCTTAAACTTCTGACCGAAAATATCGAAAAGCTGAACAGGCTTGCAGAGATTCTTCTTGAAAAAGAAAAGGTTGAAGGTGCGGAATTTGAATCAATATTTGAAGGCGCGGTTCTGGAAGGGGCAGCTCCTGCACCTCAATTGGAAGGCTAATTAATATTTTATTTAAAGCAAAAGGGTTTGCTCTTAATCAGGGCAGACCCTTTATTTTTTTATCGTCCTGGAGCAAGCGCCTTGGTTCTTCATTCCCTGCACGGTTTTGATACAGTTTAATCCTGTTGAAAGAAGTTTTTTTTTAGAATATAATGTGGAAATATGAAATCGAAACTCATAATTGGAGATGGAGGTTGAAATATGAAAAAGGAATTGTGGCGGAAATCCGTTCTGAAGAGGTTGATCATATCATTTATTTTAATTCTGATGCCTATATATATTCTCAGCATAATCATATACGATCTGGGTATCAGCACTCTGAGAAATGAGATTTCAAATTCCATGGTCTCACAGCTTACCTTCTACAAAGACAGCCTTGAGAATGATATAAACAGAGTAAGAAATCTTGAGGTTGAACTGGTTAACGATAAAGATCTTAACCGGTTGGCTGCCATCCCCCAAGCGATGGACCGTATAGAGCAGATGGAGAGAATACTCCGGGTTCAGCAAAGGCTTTATGCAATTAAGAGCAGCAGTAAATATATAGGGGATATGTATGTTATGATTCCGGCACTGGAACGGACTGTGTCCACCACGTCGGTTTCGGAATTTGACAGTGATTTGTACAACAAAATGAAATATATGGATTCACACCCGGAAGCAGAACTGGATGAAAACGTTATTAAGTATATGACCGTTTCATATCCTTATGCCTATATGACCAATAAGCGGGAAAAGCTCTTTATTATTGTCATCGAGATATCAAAGAGCAGAGTAATTGAAGCTTTGCAGTCAATGATACAAAACCCTGCCGAAGGAGTCATGTTTGTAAACAATTCAAACAAATCAATAATAGCAGCTAATAATAAAGATTTAAATCAACTGGTGTTCAGCAAAATAACCAAAAAAAATAATGCGGAGGAGATCGTTGTCAATAAAAACAGGTACCTGGCAGTATCCCTGACTTCCAATGTGTTCAATTCCACACTGTGCAAATACCTTCCGGAGGATTCTGTATTTTATGCCTTGAAAAAGTACAGCGGCTGGTTTCTGCTGCTGACGGTATCGGCTGTTGTAATAATAGTTCTTTTCTCAATATACATGTATAACTTCATCCACAAGCCTATAAGCAAGCTGGCCGCATCCTTTAAAAAGGTTGAAAAGGGAGATTTTGAAATAAACATTGAGCATAGGCACAACGATGAATTCAGATATATTTATCACCGTTTCAATGTGATGATTGAAAATATAAAAGCTCTCGTGGACCAGGTTTACAAGCAAAAAATATTGGTGCAGAGGGCTGAAATGAAGCAGCTTCAATCACAAATCAGGCCACACTTTCTGTATAACAGCTTTTTTATATTGAATACCATGGCCCGGGTAGGTGATTATGACAATCTGGAGGTATTTACAGAGCAGCTGGGTCAGTATTTTCAATTTATTACTAGAAATGCTGCCGATGAAGTTCCTATTGAAAAAGAAGTTAATCATGCAAGAGTTTACTCTGAAATTCAGGCCATGCGCTTCTCAAATCAGATAAAAGTCAGATTTGACCAGCTTCCGGATGAATTCAAAGACCTGGTTGTTCCCAGGCTTATACTGCAGCCTGTCATTGAGAATGCATTCGAGCACGGTTTGACAATGTCTAACGGTCAGGGGCTGCTGGTAATAAGTTTTGAGAATAATGAAAACCAATACAAAATTATTGTTGAAGACAACGGAAGCAATCTGGATGAACAAATACTCAACTCTATGAGGAGTTCCCTGGAGGAAAATTCTGAAAGTGCGGAGGTCACTGCACTGCAAAATATAAATCAAAGGTTGAAATTGAAATTTGGTCCCTCCAGCGGCTTGCTGCTGGAAAAAGGAGAGCTTGGAGGTCTCCGGGCTACAATTGCAATTTTTATTGAAAAGGAGGAGCCAGATGTTTAGACTGCTTATAGTAGATGACGAAGCAATAATTGCAGATGGTCTTTGTGAGGTTTTAGGAAATATCAGAGAGGTTGACCTGGATGTCTACAAGGCATATTCGGGCCAGGAGGCCTTAAATTTACTCAACCGGACAAGAATTGATATTGTGCTCACCGATATTTGTATGCCTGAAATAACAGGCCTTCAGCTTTTGGAAACCATCCGCGGCAAATGGCCTGAATGCAGGGTTATATTCCTGACGGGACACAGCGAATTTGAATATGTTTATACCGCCATTCAAAACGAAGGTGTAAGTTATATCCTTAAAACCGAAGGGTATAATAAAATAATTGAAACTGTTATCAGCACAGCCGGAAAAATTGAGGAGGACCTGAAGAAATCCGCCCTGGTAAAGCAGGCTCAGGAGCAGATTATAACCACAAAGAGCCTTTTGCAGACAATATACTTAAGAGCAATGCTAAATGACGAATTAAGCCTGTCTGAAATAAGGCAGCAGCAGTTTGACGAACTGGAGATTCCTTTGTCAGTAAAGAGGCCGGTTGTAATGCTGGCCGGCAGGATTGACGATATACCGAAAGGGACTCCCTACTCCGTAAAATCCGATTGGTTCTTAAACATAAAGTACATTGCAGATAAGTATTTGTCCTCAAAAACACGTTTTGCATATTTTAACCATGACAATTCCACTCTTGTATGGTTCATCCAGCCTGCGGCAGAAGAGGGTCAGCCCGGTGAAGGGGTCTGGAATGATATGCTCACCTTTATAAAAGGTGTTGCAGAATTAATGCAGGAGTCCTTTTGGAATTCCACAGGGAAATCCATATCCTTTGTTCTCGATGATACCCATGTGGGCTGGAAAGAGCTGCAAAACCGTTATTTTACTTTAAAGATGCTCTTAAACTATAAAATAGGCAAGGGAGAAGGCAGGCTGCTTTCCGATACTACTTTACTTGAGAAGGATCTACAGAATTCCTCGGTAATGGGAAGAGAACTACCGAACCGGCACAGAACCGATGATTTGGCTGAATTACTGGAAAATGGGACAAAAGAGGATTTCCTTGCATGTCTGGACAAATTGACAGAGAAGCTTTTGAAATCACAGAGCATACATGATATTGCAGCTGTAGAACAATATTTTTCCATTGCCCTGGTAATTCTGTCCTATATCAACAAGTGGAATCTGACAGAAAAAATAGCGTTCAAAATAAGCATGTACCAGCTGATGAATCTGGAATACCATGAATCCTGGAAATATGCCGTCGAGTATCTCAAACGGCTTGGAATCATTTTGTTTGAAATACAGGAAGGTGAAGAAGAAAAAAGAGCACAGGATGTTATCGGAATTGTCCAGAAGCATATTAATGACAACCTCCATCTTCAGGATGAGGTATCTCTTATAAGGCTTGCTGAAATAGTATATTTCAACCCATCCTATCTCTCCCGTTTATTTAAGCAGGTAACGGGAACAAACCTGTCCGACTACATCAGTGACTGCAGGATAAGAAAAGCGAAAAAACTGCTGGAAAACCCTGATTTCAAGATTCATGAGATTTCCGAAGCAGTGGGTTATTTGAGTGCGACAAATTTTGCACGCTTCTTTAAAAAAGTTACATCCATGACTCCTCAGGAGTATAGAGACTCAAAACTCATCAAGTAAAGAGATGATTTGAAAGTAAAGATATGAATATTGTTCGGTGATATTGCCGCCCTTATAATTTATATGTAGATACAACATAAGCTCTACATAAAGGAGGAGGCAATTATGATCAGTGCAAAAAAGCTGAGGCAGCTACCCCTGCATATCATGGTTATACCAGGGGTCATCATAACATTAATTTATCACTATGTTCCTATGCTGGGGATTATTATGGCTTTCCAGAAATTTGTTCCTGCCAGAGGATTTTTCAGGTCGAAATGGGTGGGACTGGACAATTTCCAGTACATGCTGAATTTGCCGAATATCAAGTCAGTAATATTTAATACGGTATTCATATCTCTTATGAAAATCATTGTCGGTCTTATAGTCCCCGTAGTGTTTGCATTGCTTCTCAATGAAATGAGAAGAGAACGGTACAAGCGAACCTTACAGACAATCATCTATTTTCCTTATTTTCTATCGTGGGTAATCCTTGGAGGTATATTGATTGACGTACTTTCACCTTCAAACGGCATTGTCAATCAAATACTCGGCTTGTTCGGAATAGAGCCTGTCTTTTTCCTGGGGGATGCCAAATGGTTCCCGTATACACTGGTTTTAACAAATACCTGGAAGAGTTTCGGATATGACACCATTGTTTATCTTGCCGCTCTTACAAGTATTGACATGGCTTTGTATGAAGCTGCATATGTGGATGGTGCGGGACGGTGGAAACAAACCCTGCACGTTACCATACCGGGAATACTTCCAATAGTTACACTTATGACTGTGCTTGCACTCGGAAACATATTAAATGCCGGTTTCGACCAGGTGTTTAATCTCTATAGCCCGCAGGTTTACAGCTCGGGAGATATTCTTGATACGCTGGTTTACAGAATAGGTCTTGTTAATGCACAGTACAGTGTGGCAACTGCTGTGGGTCTGTTTAAATCGGTAATATCATTTGTACTTATATTAATTTCTAACAAGCTGGCGAATACGTATGCCGGATATAGAATATTCTAGGGAGGTAGGTTAATATGAAGAATTATTCAACTTTAGGCTCTAGAGCATTTAATATATTTAACTATGTATTTCTTAGTCTGGTAGCTTTCGGATGTCTTTTACCATTAATTAATGTCCTGGCAGTTTCCTTCAGTTCCAAATCAGCTGCGGCAGCAGGCTTTGTTAAGCTTTGGCCGGTTGATTTCACACTGGATTCTTACGCCTTTGCTCTTAAAAAACAGGAATTCCTGGCAGCCTTTTTGATTTCTCTTAAAAGAGTAGGCCTGGGCTACATTGTAAATATGGTTTTGACCATATTTATTGCCTACCCGCTGGCCAAGGAAAAGTCGGAGTTTTCCGCAAGAAATATATATGCCTGGTTCTTTATTGTCACAATGCTTTTCAGCGGCGGTCTCATACCTACTTATATGATTGTAAGGTATACCGGCCTGATGGACTCCATATGGGCGCTGATTATACCTAATGCAGTACCGGTATTCAATGTTATCTTGTTGATGAATTTCTTCAGGGGATTGCCGAAGGAAATTGAAGAAGCGGCATTCATAGACGGATGTGACTATTGGAGAACCCTTTTCAAAATTGTATTGCCGCTTTCACTGCCTTCCATAGCTACTTTGTCACTGTTTGTACTGGTTGGGCACTGGAACGGATGGTTTGATGGTCTCATCTATATGAATTCAACCTCCAAATGGCCGCTCCAGAGTTATTTGAGGTCAATTATCATAAATGCCGACACTATGATGAGCGCCAGCGATGAAATTGCAACAATGAGGAATGTATCCAACAGAACCTTTAATGCAGCCCAGGTGTTCCTGGCGGCAGTTCCGGTACTTGCGGTGTATCCGTTCCTGCAGAAGTACTTTATGAAAGGTCTCGTAATGGGAAGCGTTAAAGGCTGACCTCCTTTATTTGCCATATTGCGATAAAGGATACGGGTAGATTTTCAATACAATTTGTGGCCGCTATGCGGCTCAAAGCCATAATATGGCTTGGGAGGCTTATATGACTTTCACCGGGGAATTTCTTAAAAACACCGAAGAGTTTCACAATAATGTGTGGGGAGATATTGGAAACAATTTATACAAGAATCCCGTTCTCAATGCCGACTATTCAGACCCGGATGTAATCAGGGTTGGCAGTGATTTTTACATGGTCTGCTCGGATTTTCACTATATGGGAATACCGGTACTGCACTCAAAGGATCTGGTAAACTGGACAATTGTCGGTCAGGTATACAAGCAGCTGAATATTCACAGCAGATATGATGAGATGGATGGTTACGGCAAGGGAAGCTGGGCACCCGCTCTCAGGTATCATGACGGACGTTTTTATGTCTACTTCTGTACTCCCGAGGAAGGTTTGTATATGAGCAGTGCGGAGCAGCCGCAAGGCCCATGGACTGACTTGCATGAGGTGAAAAGGACTGCCGGCTGGGAAGACCCGTGTCCTTTCTGGGACGATGACGGTAATGCCTATCTTGGACACAGTACGGTGGGAGCGGGACCCATTATAATTCACAGAATGAGTGCAGACGGCAAGCAGCTTCTGGATGAAGGGGTTATAGTCTACATAGGGAAAATAGCAGAAGGAACTAAAATTTACAAAAGAAATAACTATTACTACCTTGTTATCCCTGAAGGCGGAGTTGAAAAAGGCTGGCAGGCTGTTTTAAGATCCCGGAACATATACGGTCCATACGAGAGGAAAGTTGTCCTGGGGACCGGCAAGACGGATATAAACGGACCTCATCAGGGAGGTCTGGTGGAGTTGAAATCCGGGGAAAGCTGGTTCATGCATTTCCAAAGCGCAGGTGCGTTAGGCCGTGTGTGCCATCTGCAGCCGGTGACGTGGGTGGAGGATTGGCCGTTGATGGGGAATGAAGGTGAGCCGGTCACTATATATAACAAACCAAATGTAGGTAAATTTTATCCCGTGACATTACCCCAGAGCTCTGATGAGTTCGATACGCCCGAACTTGGGCCCCAATGGCAGTGGAATCACAATTCCGTCGGGGAAAAGTGGTCTCTTGCCCTGAGACCCGGATACCTGTCATTGACCGCTATGAAGGCGGATAATATTTATAGGGCAAGAAATACACTGACGCAAAAGCTGATGGGAAACTTTGGAGCTATAACCGTAAAAATGGACACCCGGCATATGCAGGCCGGACAAACGGCCGGCTTATGCTATCTGGGAGGAAAAGAGGAAAACTGGATAGGAGCTGCAGCCGCAAATAATTCCAGCCGGATTAAAGCTGTAACTGGGGGCATTAGCTATTATGGACCTAATGTTAAGGCCGGGGAAGTATGGTTTAAAACCATATTGGATCTGGACGGCAAAACGGAGTTCTATTTCAGTTTTAACGGATATGATTTCTATCAGCTGGGTGGGAAATGTGTGCTTAAAGAGGGCTTCTGGAAGGGAGCAAGAGCAGGCATCTTCAGCTATAACACCGAAGATGCGGCCGGTAGAGCAGATTTTGACTATTTCCACTATGATGTATTTAAGTAAGAGATATCAATTTTTGTTTCAAAATGCTAATCAAAGTAAAGAGATGAATTGAAAGTAAAAATATGAATATTGTTTGAAGAACATAGGGGTCCTATAATAAAGTTGAGGCCTCAGTAAACAAATAAAATCGGAGGGAACTTATGAAAAGATTTTCTTTAACCCGACTAGCAGCTCTTTCATTAGCAGCTGTGATGACAGTTTCAATGGCAGCCTGCGGCAGTAATGACAGCAAAACCGGCGAAGCAACTTCAAGCGGTTCTTCAGCCGCTTCCTCAACAGCAGCAGCCGATCAAAAACCCGTAGATCTTTTAGCAAAATACACACCTGAAATCGATTTAACAGCGTGGAGATATCTCAATAACGGTATTGAATTTGCACCCGGTGATACTATTGATAACAATGTCTGGATGAAACATTACAAAGAAGACTACGGTATTAATCTTAAGTATGCTTGGACTGTTCCGGAAGAACAGTTTGATCAAAAGTTGAATATATCTGTTGCTTCAGGAGACCTGCCCGATATTATGTGGCTTAGAAACAAACAATTAATTGAATTGGCTGAAAACGACATGCTCTATGATTTGACAGATTTATATAAGAACAATACATCAGACTTTGTAAAAGGTATATTAGAGCAGGACAAGGCAAGCTTTGATTCTGCAAAAATAGACGGTAAACTTATGGCAATACCAAGCACAGCATCATCAGTCGACAATCTGCAGATTCTCTATATGAGAGCTGACTGGCTGAAAAACCTTGGTCTCCAAGTGCCCAAAACCTTACAGGAATTGTACACTGTAGCAGAGGCATTTACAAAAAACGATCCTGACAAGAACGGTAAAAATGATACCATCGGTCTTGCACTGGTTAAAAACTTCCTTGATGTAAATAACAAGCATGCATCTGCAGCAGGTCTGTTTGCAGGTTACCATGCCTATCCGAGGAGATGGGTAAAGGATGCGTCTGGAAATGCAGCATATGGCTCAATCCAGCCCGAAGTTAAGACAGCATTGCAGGAGTTGCAGAATATGTATAAGGCCGGTCTTTTGGACAAGGAATTCGGTGTAAAAGACAGGGCTAAGGTTACAGAAACAGTATCAGCAGGCAAGGTTGGTATTACCTACGGCGGATTATCCTCACCAGGAGCCTTCCTCAAGGATAATGCAATCAATGATCCTAAAGCAGACTGGCAGGCAATCGAACTGGTGTCAATAGACGACAAGCCGGCAACACCTGTTACTTCAATGCCGGTTTCAAGATACTTTGCAGTTAATAAGAACTGCAAAAATCCTGAAGCAATTATGAAAATCCTTGAAGATACTTGTGTAGGATATCAACCAGGCAATTCGCCGGAATTAAAGGCAAGAAATGATAAATTTGGTGTAACTCCGGATGGCATAGCCGTATGGCAATACCAATTGGTATCGGTTGAGCCGGCTCTTAAAAACCTTAACGCTCACAATAACGTAATAGAAGCTATCCAGAGTAAGGATACTTCAAAATTAAATTCCGAGGAAATGGGTTACTATGAAAAAATTCAGAAATCTCAGGCCGGAGACAGACAATTCTGGGGTGATGAGAGAATATTCGGTACACCTTCCAGCAGTGATGTTATAGGCAAATATGTTGACAGCAACAACCTGCTGACAAATCTCTTCTATGGTGCTCCAACCGATACTATGGTTGAAAAGCAGGCAACTCTTGAAGCTATGGAAGATGAAGTATTTACAAAAATTATTATGGGCGAATCAATCGATTCCTTTGATAAATTTGTTTCAGACTGGAAGAAACTCGGCGGAGACCAGATTACAAAAGAAGTTAACGAATGGTATGCACAGGTTAAGTAATAGTATGTACTTATAATTAATATGTATAAGATGGAGGGTGCGGCTGATTCAGCCGCATCTTTTTATTAAAAAGGTACCCCCTATTTGACAATGTACAATACGTTTTTGAGTGATCAATTTGCCCTGCGGCGTGTGATACATTGTCAATAGAGGGTAAGGGGACATTATGCAAAAGACCGATTTCAAAAAGAGCTCAAATAAAATAAACCGGTATGCATTGGTTACTCGCAGCAATCCGGTACTTGAAGCACCGGATACAAAAGCTCCCTTAACGGTGGGGAACGGCGAATTTGCTTTTACTGCCGACATTACAGGACTGCAAACCTTTCATGGCCAATACGGCTATTTTCCCTTATGTACAATGACACAGTGGGGGTGGCACTCCTTTCCGGTTGAAAGAGATTATTCAAAACTGAAGCTTAAACAATATGAAACCTATGGCAGGCTGGTGGGCTATGCCGCAGATGACAAGGGTCAGGAACAATTGTACAAAAATTTGAGAGAAAATCCGCATCGCCTTAACCTGTGTAATATTAAGCTGAACCTGAGAGAAAACAACAGGGCGGCAGTCCTGTCAGACATAAAGAATGCAAGGCAGAAACTGGACTTATGGAAGGGTATGCTGCAATCAGAATTCACGGTATTTAATGAGGTCGTCAGGGTGGAGACCTGCGCCGACCCGGATTTTGATGCGGTAAGTGCCAGAATCGGCTCGGAACTGACTTCATCAGGAAGGCTGGAGGTGGTATTTGCCTTCCCATACGGAAGTCCCGAAAAAAAAGCATCGGATTGGGGACGGGAAGAAGCGCATAAAAGCGAGGTGGTTCTTTCCTGCGCCGACCGGGTTATTATCAAAAGAACTTTGGACCGGGACGTGTATTATATTGACATTGTATTTGGTCCACATGCAAAAATAGAGCAAACAGGCTGCCACCAGTTCACCCTTTCATCAGTGGATAATTCAAGCGAAATCTCCTTTACAGCGGGTTTTACTGCTCAATTTCCCGCAAATGTGCCAAAGAATTTTTATGAAACCAAAATACGCTCCTCAACTCACTGGGGAATTTTCTGGAGCAGGGGCGGGGCCGTTCAGCTGGCCAACTCTTCCGACGGCAGAGCAGCCGAACTGGAAAGGAGAATAGTTCTTTCACAATACCTGACTGCAGTTCAGTGCAGCGGAACTACTCCACCGGCTGAGACAGGACTTGCCTGCAACAGCTGGTACGGAAAATTCCATCTGGAAATGCACTACTGGCATGCGGCACAGTTTACGCTTTGGGGAAGGCCTCAGCTGCTGGAAAGGAGTCTTGACTGGTATCTGGGTATATTGCCCCAGGCAAGGAAGGACGCTGAAAATCAAGGATATGAGGGCGCCAGATGGACAAAGATGAGTGATCCCGGCGGTCTTAATTCGCCTTCGAGTATAGGAGTCCTTCTGGTATGGCAGCAGCCGCATCCGATTATGCTTTCGGAGCTTTGCTACAGGGCCCGTCCGGAGGCCGAAACACTGAAAAAGTATCGCAGCCTTGTGATGGAGAGCGCCGATTTCATGGTTTCCTTTCTGCATTTTGACGCCGGAACCGGCAGATATGTTATGGGCCCCCCTCTCATACCTGCCCAGGAGACGCATGCCCCCCAGGATACCATGAACCCGGCCTATGAGCTGGAATATTTCCGCTGGGGACTTAAAACAGCAATGGAATGGCAGCGGCGTCTCGGGGAGACGCCAAACCCCAGGTATCTTGATGCAGCAGCCAGGTTGTCTGCACTTCCTGTAAGGGGCGGTGTGTATCTGGCCCATGAGAACTGCCCGGAAACTTTCACCAGAGCACCCTTTAACCAGGACCATCCCTCCATGCTGGCGGCATTGGGAGTTCTTCCCGGAGAGACAGTGGACAGGGAGATAATGGAGAACACGTTAAAAAGAGTTCTGGATTGCTGGGATTTTGATTCCATGTGGGGCTGGGATTTTGCAATGATGGCCATGTGCTGTGCCAGACTTGGTATGACATCACTTGCAGTAGATCTGCTGCTGGCGGATAAAACTAAAAACACCTATGCTTTAAACGGTCATAACTCTCAGGCCGACAGGGAGGATCTCCCGCTCTACCTGCCCGGCAACGGCAGTCTGCTGCTGGCTGTGGCCATGATGGCAGCAGGCTGGGAGGATGACGGAGGAAAACCTCTGCCGGGCTTCCCGGATGATGGCAGCTGGCGTGTTGAGGCTGAGGGCTTGCTGAAATATATTTAGTCATTCCTTAGTTAGTTTTTGTATAGTCAGGTGTCGTTGGTGATAGGTTATACTAATCGCTGACATAGTAAGTTAAATTAATTCGCTGTACCGCCAATCTCTTGTAAATGTGCAGTTAAGCCTAAACTGCCAGGCGAGGGCAAGTTGCTGCGACGGCCCAAACTGCATGTTGTGAGTCAGACTATTTCAAGCAAAAGCTTTGTAAGTTCGGGAGTGGCAGGCATCAATGGTTACTGCCGGGAGCAGGTTATGACTTTTTTAGGGCTGATAAATAAATCTGCAGAATAGACGGCACACCAAATAAATGAGTACTATGCGGTCAAGTTAATGCAGAAATTCATTAGTTTATGCAGCATATAAATTAAAAGGAAGGTGATAAAGTTATGAGCAAGCCTGTTAAGGTAAAAATGACGGATACGGATGGACAGTCAATGCCGGAATACATATTGAACACCCTTTATGCAAGCGATATGTATTTTGAACCTGATATCCGCAAAAGTACTGTTATGTCCGACGGAACTGTTGAACTCCAGGTGGAGAGCCCGATCTTTATGCTTCACGGACGTGTAAATCTGCCCCTCTATGGTAACATATGGGTAATGGCTCATAATCATGGAGAAGGCTATAACGGCTCTTATTTTGCAAACGGAAAAATTTTTGATTTTGTTGCCGAAGCAATAGAAACCTATCTCTGGGAAGCTGGGAATTTTTCAGAAGGCATTATTCCCACACCATATGCAAGGGGACATTACGATGCGGCAAAGGAATATTATTTACTTGCCGGTAAGGGTGTTGATGCCGGCTATTGCCGTTTAAAGGCCCTGTCGCATGCAGTGCTGGCGGCAGAAGCACTGTGCTATGAAACCGCACTTGCAAAACTTGCTGAAAAACCAAGACCTGAGCTGATGCTCGGCTGTAATATATTCAAGCATGCAGGAAACGACCGGCATGGGGAATATTTCAAGAACCTCTTTAATTTTGCCACTATACCTTTTTATTCATATGAGCTGGCTCCCGAGGAAGGACGGTTGGATTTTGAAAGAAGAGATGAATTGGTGGATTGGTGTGAAGCCAACGGAATAGCTCCAAAAGGGCATCCGCTTTGGTTTGGACACAAGGAGACAAATCCGGCATGGATGTTCACAAAAAGCTATAAGGAGCTCTCTGAGTTTGCAAGGGATACGATCAAAAAGACGGCGGGACGTTACAAAGGCCGCATAAAAGTCTGGGATTCCATGAATGAACCCCATGACTGGGCAAATTGCTTTAATTTCACGCAGGAGCAATTGACGGAGCTTACGGGAATATGCTGTGAGACCGTGCGTGAAGCTGATCCCGCTGCGACTTCCATCATTAATGTTTGCCTGCCGTTTGCAGAATATGTGGCAGGAAAGTTTGTCTGCTACGGACCTGTTTTCGACCGGCCGGTTTCCCCAATGAAGTTTTTCAGAAATGCAATAGAAAAGGGAATTGATTTTGATGTGGTGGGAATTCAGCTTTACTTCCCGGCAAGGGACATGGTTGCCGTAAATCGTCTGCTTGACGTGTACGCAGGCTTCGGAAAGCCCATCCACATAACCGAAATGGGTGTTCCGGGCGGTAGCACAAGAGGACAGACTGATGACAGCAGTAAAGTTGATTCCCAGTCACAGATCGGATTGACAAAGGGCGGCTGGCATTCGGCCTGGAATGAACATGTTCAGGCCGATTGGATGGAACAGTTCTACACTATAGCGGCAGCCCGGCCCGAAATCAAGGCACTGACCTGGTGGGATTCAATGGATCCCGGTTTTATGAAAACAAGTCCGTTCCTGTTTGAAGACCAGGTGCCCAGAGAGTTGTATTTCAGGCTTAAGTCACTGAAGCACAGGCTTGGAGGCCGGCAGGACAATCTGAAAATTGAGCATGACTGATGAAATACAAATGTCTTAAAGATAATAGGAGGAGTTGCATAAATGAAATATGATAAGAATAATCTAAACATTGCCTATATCGGAGGCGGTTCAAGAGGCTGGGCATGGAACCTGATGAAGGACCTTGCGGTGGATGGGGAAATTTCAGGTTCGGTGAGGCTGTATGATATTGACCTGGAAGCGGCAAAAGCAAACGAAAAAATAGGAAACATGCTTTCAGCCCGCGAAGATGCACCCGGAAAGTGGCAGTATAAGGCGGCGGAAACTCTGAAAGAGGCACTTGCCGGTGCGGATTTCGTTATAATATCCATTCTTCCCGGTACTTTTGAGGAGATGGCCTCAGATGTCCATTTACCCGAAGAATATGGGATATATCAGTCGGTTGGCGACACTGTCGGACCCGGAGGTCTGGTAAGGGCATTAAGAACAATTCCAATGTTTATTGAAATTGCAGAGGCCATAAAAACATATTCTCCCGAGGCCTGGGTTATTAACTATACAAATCCCATGACCCTTTGCACAAAAACCCTCTATAAGGTATTTCCGGAAATAAAGGCATTCGGCTGCTGTCATGAAGTATTTTCAACACAAAAGCTTATGGCGGCAATGCTGAAAGATATGAGGGGAATAGAAGGCATCGGAAGAGAGGAAATAAAGGTAAATGTCATAGGCATCAACCATTTTACATGGCTCAACAGTGTATCCTGCAAAGGAGAGAACCTGCTGCCCCTGTACAGGCAATTTACCGGAAAATATGCCGAAGAAGGTTTTGCAGTCGAGGTGGAGGCTGATACGGTACGCAACGGCTATTTTAACAGTGTTAACAAAGTAAAATTTGATCTCTTCAGGAGATACGGACTGGTTGCTGCCGCAGGCGACAGGCATCTGGCGGAATTTTGCCCGCCATGGTATCTGAAGAATCCGGAGACAGCGGCAGAATGGGGCTTTGGCCTGACTCCCGTAAGCTGGAGAGTTAAGGATTTAAAGGACAAAATGGAAAAAAGCCGTCGTCTGCTAAACGGTGAAGAGCAAATGGAGCTCAGGTACTCCGGTGAAGAAGGAATAAAACAAATTAAAGCATTGGCAGGTTTGGGTGATCTCGTAACTAATGTAAACCTTCCCAATATGGGTCAGATACAGGGCCTGCCTGCAGGAGCAGCAGTGGAAACCAATGCCGTATTCTCCCGGAACAGCATAAGGCCGGTTAGCGCAGGCCGGCTGCCCGAGGAAATATACAGTCTTGTTATAAGACACGTTATCAATCAGGAGACTGTAATAAAGGCTGCCTTCTCCAAAGATAAAGACCTGGCTTTTAAAGCCTTTGCAAATGATCCCCTGGTAAATATAGGCATCAGGGATGCCAGAAAATTGTTTGAAAGAATGCTGGCAAATACTGAAGCATACCTGCCGGGCTGGGAAATTGAAAAATAGTATAACAAAAGAACAATTTATTACTTTTAATATGATGCACCTGCTAGTATAATAAAGCATAGTCTAACAGGTAATTATTTTACTGTTGGCTATGCTTTATTTTACTGAAAACGGAATTATTGAAGGAGAAGAAAACTATGGAATTTACAATCGGATTAACAGGTGAAGCATCAGTTATGGCAGACAGCAGTAATTCTGCAAAGACAATGGGCAGCGGGGCGCTGGAGGTTTTTGCTACACCCTCCATGATAGCACTTATGGAAAAGGCAGCTACCAATGCTCTTAAGGAACTCATGCCGGCAGACAGTTCTTCAGTGGGAACAATGATAAATGTTAAACACTCAGCAGCCACACCGATGGGGGTAAAGGTAACAGCAAAAGCTGTACTGACAGAGGTTGACGGCAAACGTTTGGTTTTTACAGTTGAAGCCTTTGATGAAAAGGACAAAATCGGAGAAGGCCGTCATGAGAGATTTATTATTAATATAGAGCGTTTTATGGCAAAAACCAACGGAAAAATATAGTAAAAGCTGTTGACGGGTTTTTGGATTTATGGTTTAATAAACTCAAAGTCAATATTTTTATCCTTATCAAGAGAGGTGGAGGGAATGGGCCCTATGAAACCCGGCAACCACATTTAACCATGTACGGTGCCAATTCCTGCAGGCATACTGCCTGGAAGATGAGGGGTGATCATTATATTATATAAGATAAATGACAAACCTCGAAAGAGGTTTTTTTATTGCCTTGAAATGGATAAAAACTGACCTCATGTTAAATATTATAAAATGGAGGTATCCAAAAATGTCAAAGAGACTATTTACTTCGGAATCAGTAACGGAAGGGCATCCTGATAAAATCTGCGACCAGATTTCAGACGCGGTACTGGATGCAATATATCAACAGGATCCCCAGGCCAGAGTGGCTTGTGAGACAGCTGTAACAACCGGCATGGTGCTGGTTATGGGCGAAATTTCAACTCAGTGTTATGTTGATATCCCCAAGGTTGTAAGAAATACAATCAAGGAAATAGGATATGATAGAGCAAAGTATGGTTTTGACAGTGAAACCTGTTCAGTGCTTACTTCAATTGATGAACAGTCGGCCGATATAGCTATGGGAGTTGACAAGGCTCTGGAAGCTAAGACAGGAGAAATCAGCGAAGCTCAGATCCAGGCAATTGGAGCAGGTGACCAGGGTATGATGTTCGGTTTTGCATGCGATGAAACACCTGAATTGATGCCGATGCCAATAACACTGGCACACAAGCTTTCCAAAAAGCTGAGCGAGGTTCGAAAGAATGGAACACTGGATTACCTGAGACCTGACGGAAAGTCACAGGTGACTGTTGAATATGATGGAGACAGGCCTGTAAGAGTGGATACAATAGTTATTTCAACACAGCATGGCCCTGATGTAAGCCATGAAATCATAGAAAGAGACATGCTGGAGTTCGTAATAAAGCCTGTTATTCCAGCGGAGCTGCTTGATGCCAATACCAAGTACTTTATCAATCCCACAGGCAGATTTGTAGTCGGAGGCCCTCAGGGTGACTCCGGATTAACCGGAAGAAAAATAATAGTTGATACCTATGGCGGATACGCCAGACATGGCGGCGGTGCTTTCTCCGGAAAGGATCCGACCAAAGTTGACCGTTCTGCGGCATATGCTGCAAGATATGTTGCCAAGAATATAGTTGCCGCAGGCATCGCAAAGAAATGTGAGGTTCAGCTTGCATATGCCATCGGTGTTGCAAAGCCGGTATCAGTTTTAGTTGATACCTTTGGTACGGCAGTGATTCCGGAGGAAAAGATTTCCCAGCTGGTTAACAGGCACTTTGACCTCAGGCCGGCCGGAATAATCAAAACTCTCGATTTGAGAAGGCCGATATTTAAAAAGACTGCTGCTTACGGGCATTTCGGAAGAAATGACGCAGATTTTACCTGGGAGAAAACAGATGTTGCCGAAATACTTAAAAAAGAAGCCGGATTGTAAAATCAGCTATTTCAGAAAAAGTTCATAATAAATTAGAAATTTCTTGGAGAGTGTATTTTCAGCCGGAAGGCAGGAAAACACTCTCTTTTCATGATCAACTTATGTATGATTGACAAAAATTTATTCCTGCATATTTTCTCTTTCCTGTTCATTAATACTAAAATATTATGGCCGGGTGCAGCATATAATATTATTGAAAAATAATATTATAACTGGTTTTTATAAAATAACCTACGAGAAAAATACTAAAATAAAGAATGGGAGCGGATAAGCGATGTAGATTTTAGCATTTCGAGCAAATTCAGCGGTATTATACTTTGTGCGGTTTGACACCTTAATAAAAATATTGTAAATTATTAATAAAAATGTAACAGGGGGGGTTAATAAATAGTATGGACGATAATCCTGAGGGTACGTGTAATTATAGTACAGTGTTCCGCTGGATATTACTTAATAAGGGAATCATTAATAAAAAGAGCTATTTTAGAAGACCCTGACAGTCCTTACCTTGGATTGGTGTGTCTTTTTTTATTACCTTGAAAATCATATTTTTTATTAAGTTTATTCAGATGGAGGGTTGAATAATTTGTTTACCGAAATTTTTATATTAATAATACTTGTAATAATGAATGCTTTTTTTGCGGCTTCAGAGATTGCATTAATATCTTTAAATGATAACAAGATACGTTTGCAGGCTGAAGATGGAGACAAAAAAGCAAAAATTTTACAGAATCTTTTGACCGAGCCAAGTAAATTTTTGGCTACAATTCAGATAGGAATCACTCTGGCAGGTTTTTTAGCCAGCGCATTTGCATCAGAAACCTTTGCTGAACCGCTGGTTAAGTTCCTGGTATCAGTTGGGGTACCAATACCTGAAGTTTGGCTTAAAACTGCATCAATGCTGGTAATAACCATGATATTATCATATTTTACACTGGTATTGGGTGAGCTTGTACCAAAAAGGCTGGCTATGAAAAAAGCTGAGCCTATCGCCAGATTTGTAGCCGGTCCGCTGCAACTTCTTTCCGTTTTAACTGCACCGTTTGTAAAAATGCTGACTGTCTCCACCAATTTTTTTGTCAGACTGTTCGGGGTTGATCCCAATGCCGAAGAAGATCAGGTTACTGAAGAAGAAATCAGGATGATGGTTGATGTAGGAGAAGAAAAAGGTGCCATACATGTCAGCGAAAAAGAGATGATAAACAACATCTTTGAATTCAATAATAAGACAGTTTCCGATATAATGACTCACAGGACGGATATTGCAGCATTGCCTATAGATGCAGGTTTGAGGGAAGTTATTGATTTTATCAATAACGAAAAGTACTCCCGAATACCGATATATGAGGATAACATAGATAATATAGTAGGAGTAATGCATTCAAAATACGTTTTTAAATTCGTTACCAATGATGATACAACAAACTTCAGCTTAAAAGAATTGATCAGGCAGCCTTATTTTGTGCCCGAATCCAAAAGGACTGATGAGCTTTTTAAAGAGCTTCAGCAAAACAAGACACATATGGCAATAATCATTGACGAGTATGGCGGCACGGCCGGGATTGTTACACTTGAAGATTTAATTGAAGAGATAGTAGGTAATATATTTGACGAAGATGATGATGAAGAAAAGGAATTGGAAAAAATTGACGACAACACATTTATTATAAAAGGGTCAATCAGCCTTGATGAGGCCCAGGAGATTCTTGGAGCAACCCTGCCGGTTGATGACTATGAAACTTTGAGCGGATTTATTATCGGGCAAATAGGCAGAATTCCGGAAAAAGGAGACGAGCCCACCATTGAGTTTAATGAGCTGGTATTCAAAGTGGAAGAGGTAGAGGAAAAAAAGGTGTCAAAGGTAAAAGTCTGCCGGGCTCTGTAACACATACCAGCTACACTTCATAAAATATGGTACGACATATTTTGGGGAGTGATAAATATGGGTATAGACTACGCAATGCTTTCACTTCTGGCCATATTTGGACTTATTAGTCTGTTTTTGGATATCTTTAAATTAATGGGCAGGAAAAAATACTTTGTGGAAAAAGCAAATCTGGTTCTCCTGGTTAACGACCAGGAACAGAACATTGAAGGACTGGTCAGAGATGCGATGGAAAGCAAGTTTGTACGAAATATAGCCATAAACGGCAATTTTATAGTGCTAGATATGAACTCAAAGGACGAAACCTTAAAGTTATTGAAAAAGCTCGAAAATCAATTCCCGCTTTTGGAGGTTTGTTCCTTTGAGGATAGGGATTGCATATTCTATAAAAACAAAAATTAATAAATATGGGCCCTACATAAAAATCAGAAATCCCTCAGCGGTGTATAAATCACTGCTGAGGGATTTCTTCAGCGTAGGGGAATTTATATATTTGGACTAATTCTTGATGGTGCAGTCAAAATACGATATTATTTATAGTGAAAAGTAAAGTGGTTTTATTTAATTAATACAATTTTACAGTGTGCACGTGGCCCGGCTATTGAGTACACAGATGGAGATATTATGGCAATAGGGCAGTTTCAACAGCAAAGATGGTCTTTTGACAGTTATGCCGTAGGTACGAACTTAAGCATCATCGGAAGATTTGATTATAAAATATATGAAAACTCGGAAAACGGTTATAAAATCTATACCTTTGACATTGAGAGAATAATAGATGAAGACGGTTTTGAACACGAAGCTGCCGATCAGATAAGTGTAACGGGCTATTATGAAGTCAATGAGCACTGTGCTGTACTGCCCAGCAAGGTGACGGGTACGGTGGCTGCCTATAGAGGAGAAAAACAGCTTAAGGCTGATACTGTGGAATTCATCGAGCCTGCTACCGATGAAGGGATAATATCCTTTCTTTCCTGCGGAATAATAAAGGGAGTAGGCGAAAAGACCGCAAGAAACATAGTATCAGGCTATAAGTCCGGTTCGGGCTATGTTGAGGGCTTTGGAAGCAGAACCCTTGAGATAATAAAAGACGAGCCTCTGGCTCTGACCAGGATAAGAGGAATTTCACCCGATAAAGCCAGAATAATCCATGATTCCTATATGGAAAACATGGAATATCAAAATATCATGATATTTTTTCAGAAGTTTGGAGTATCCTCTGCCAAAGCTATGAAAATATATAACACCTTCAAAGGCACATCCATTGCCATAGCCGAACAGAATCCCTATATGTTTGCAAATATCAGGGGCTTTGGCTTCAAGAGCTGTGATGAAATCGCAAAAAAGCTGGGTATTGACCCTCACTCCATATTTAGACTTGAGTCGGCCCTTAAAAGTGTACTTGAAGCCGCAGAAGCCGATGGGCACTGCTATCTTTTCAAGGACAGGCTGCTGGAGATGACGGCAAAGGCATTAAGCGATGAAAAAGATACCATATCGGCAGCCGAGCTGGAAGAAGCTTATGTCAGAATGGTTAAGACCGGCAATTTCATAAACATAACCTACTCGGAAAACCAGGAAAACTTCGAAGCTGTGTATACCAAGGAAATGTATAAAATGGAATATGAGACTGCTGTTGCCATCAAGGAGATAGCGCGCTGCCAGCCCGATGTACGAATGTGTCATGTTGATAAGCTGATTGAAGAATTTGAAGCCATCCGTGGCTTTGAACTTGAGAGTATGCAGAAGGAAGCCGTTAAGGCGGTTTTTGATACAAATATGCTCATACTGACCGGCTCGGCAGGAAGCGGTAAAACTACAACTGTTGAATGTATGATATATGTTCTTCAGAGATATTTTGAAAATCAGGAGGAGATGAGCTTCATGCTGGCGGCACCCACAGGAAAAGCCGCAAAAAGGCTCACAGAGATTACGGGTTTCGAGGCTATGACCCTTCACCGCCTGCTGCAGTTTTCATATGAGAACAAAGGCTTTTTTTACAGACAGGGAAATGAACTGCCTTATGATTTGATTGTAGTTGATGAAAGCTCGATGTTAAGCGTGGACCTTGCACACGCACTGTTTACTGCCATTTCGCCGGGCACCACGGTGGTTATGATCGGGGATACACAGCAGCTCCCGTCAGTGGGCGCGGGCAATGTGCTGGACGACATGATCAGGAGTGGAATCATCAGAACGGTAAAGCTGAATGTTATAAAGCGCCAGGCAGACGGATCGGGCATTATATCCAATGCCAACAGGATAATTAACGGAGAAATGCCGGAAAATATAAATGAAAACAAGGATTTCTTCATAATAGAGGAAGAGGATAAAAACCGGGTTATAAAAAAGACTCTCGAGGCATTGACCAGGCTGATGACCGGCTACAACTATACAATTGACGATGTACAGGTGATTTGTCCGCAAAAGACTTCTGAAATCGGGACCTACGAATTGAACAAAGCCATCCAGGAGCTTATAAATCCGGAAAGCGAAGGCAAGGCCGAAATAAAAAGAGGTAACAGCATATTCAGAGAAGGTGATAAAGTTATCCATCTTAGCAATAACTACGAATCCCCTCATTATCATAAAGAGCCGCTTACCGGAAGGTATGTTGCTGAAGAAAACTGCGGTGTTTTCAACGGAGATATCGGAAGAATCATAGAGATATCCCAAATCAGCGAAGCCAACGAGGCTTCCGGAGATGATGACGTGAACAGTACAATTGCATCTGAAAAAAGAGTTGCGGTTCAATATGATGATTTTATTATAATTTATCAGATAAATGAACTGGAAGAGATAGATCTTGCCTACAGTCTTACCGTTCACAAGATGCAGGGTTCCCAGTGCGAAGCTGCCATCATTCTTTGTCATATGAGGAATTATATCATGCTTAACCGCAATCTGGGCTATACTGCCGTAACCAGAGCAAAAAAAATGGCTTGCATAATAGGGCAGAAGAAAGCGGTAAGAGTAATGGTATCCAATGTAAAAATAAATGAAAGAAATTCTATGTTATGTGAACTGCTGAAAATATAGTCATATGTAAGAAACAGGTACATTATAGTATAAATATGGGAATAATGTAATATTGCATAACATGACAAACTGATGTAAAATGAAGTTAAGAATATGGCGTTACATAAGTAGGAGGAGGGTATTTATCAGCCTGCTAGAGATTTTATTTCCTCCAAGGTGCAGTATCTGCAACAGTATATTATCACCGGGAAGTCCTATCTGTATATGTGAGCCTTGCGCCCTGGATATGGATTATTTTAATAACCGGGTTAATTTGCTGAATTTGCCTGAAAAACATGAACCCTATTGTGATGGAATGATATGTGTAGGCAAATACTGTGATTCTCTGAAAGATTCCTTGAGAAGATACAAGTTTGGGAATAAACCTTCATATTATCGCGCTTTTGGTAAGCTGATTGCATTAAAAGTTCAAAATACCGAACAGCTGGGGAAAATAGATATTATAATTCCTGTTCCAATGCATAAGAACAGGCAGAAACAGAGGGGATACAACCAGGCTGCTTTGATAGCCGGGTATGCTGCGGGACAGTTGGGTATAAGGTCTGAAAACAACTTGCTCATTAAAACAAAGGAGACCCGGAACCAAAGCTTGTTAAGCAAGACAGAACGGCTGGCAAATCTGGAGGGAGTTTTCAAGGTTGTTTCGCCGGGGCGGGTTGCCGGGAAAAATATTTTGTTGGTGGACGATATTATCACTACGGGAAATACTGTCAATCAGTGCAGCAAGGCTTTAAAATATGCGGGTGCAGGCAAAGTTATTGCAGGAGTTATAGCCACAACAAGAATGGATACTGAGATTTAACCTATATATAGTATTTAGTGTTAGGGGGAGAAGCATATGCCGGATTTAAGAAATTGCAGACGTTGCGGGCGAATGTACAACTATATAGGAGGACCACCTATTTGTCTGGATTGTAAAAATGCCGATGAAGAAGTTTTTAAGAGGATAAAGGATTACTTGTATCAATTTCCGGGAGCCACATTGTCTCAGGTTGCTTTGGACTGTGACGTAAGTGTGGAGAAAATCAAGATGTTCCTGAGAGAGGGACGTCTCGAAATTACAGATGGTGCAAATATTATTCTCGAGTGTGAAAGATGCGGTAAGTCCATTAAAACCGGCAGATTCTGCAATGAATGCCAGAATCAGCTTCACAATGATATTACCGGATCATATGTAAAACCTGATAAGGACGAAAAGGATATTAAGAAGCCGGGAGTAGGTATGAGGTACCTTAATAAGAACTTTTAGCCGGTTGTTGAAAGCCGGACTATAAATTTATGAATAATGCGGGAGTGTCGCAAACTACTGATTATTAGTAGCGCGATACTCCCTTATTTTTTTTAGTGAATGTAAAAGAGAGAATAAATTATTTTGATGGTTTGAATTTTTTAGTTTCTTCTTTGGCAAGATAATTTTATTTTTATTTTATTCTGTTTTAATGTTGTACTTTACAGGGAATGCTTCGAGGAAATTTCCCCCTTAAACCCCCGGCTGTGTCCCAGTTTACCACAGATGAAAAAGACTGACAAGCATTTTGCTTAGGGAGTCGGATTGATGCAATTGAGTTGCAACCTGTGTCGGATTGTGAGAATTACCGCATTGGCCAAGGGGTTGCAAGGTGGTCATTACTGATACCTGTGGCTTTTACGGGGGACAAAAAGAAAAGGTCTCAACAGAGAATATATCTCCATTAAGACCTTTGTATAAAATTCAAACTAAGATTTACCCTTTCTTCTTATCCTCAATATACCTTTCAAGTACCTTTTTGGCTAAATTACTCTGATTCGATGAGTCAAGACCAAGAACTTCATATCTCCATATAACTTGTTGTTCAAATGGGTCTATTGTTGAAATATCATTATATCTGTAATCAATTTTAAATTCATCAGTGTCTTTAATTACGAGAGTAAGATTTGTCCATAATTCCTGTTTATTCACTACGAATTCATTTTGCAAGTCTTTAAAATCTTTTTTAATTTCATCTCTTAAATCATCAAAC
>JAEVZU010000102.1 GCA_023392075.1 Bacillota bacterium
GAAAACAATAGGGGGTGCCTTGCTTGATAGATATACTATTTTCAGCAATCTTTGATGGGCTAAATAACTTATTCCTCATGCTGGGCTACGTTTCAAATGTTAATTCCTTCCCTCAGCCTTTAAACTCCGAGGAGGAACAGCACTACGTCGAGGCATACAGAAATGGAAATGAGGAAGCAAGAAATATTCTGATTGAGAGAAACTTAAGGCTTGTTGCGCATATCGTTAAAAAATACGGCTCGTGCGGAAGTGACAGCGATGACCTTATCTCAATAGGTACTATCGGTTTGATTAAAGCAATATCCACATTCAACATGGACAAAGGAACAAGACTGGCTACTTATGCGGCCAGGTGTATAGAAAATGCAATTACCCCGTTACGGAAACGAAACACTGTTCCAATAACAGGTAATTGCACTATCCTAAGCTATATTGGCGTTCTCCGGGCTTTTATTATCAAATGTAAAATTCGGTGTTATCCTTTTGTTTCATTTCAAATTCTGTAAATATTCTGTCTCTTATCTTTAGGAAGTCCTCACTGGTTCTGTCTCTTTTTCTAGCAAGGGGAACGGGTACGATACTTTTTATTTTACCGGGATTAGGAGTCATGATTACAACCCTGTCAGCCAGGAATACAGCTTCATCTATATCGTGAGTAACAAAGATAATGGTTTTTTTCTGTTCCAGCCATATACTTGAGATCTCATCCTGCATTTTCATGCGTGTCAGCGCGTCTAAAGCTCCAAAGGGCTCATCCATAAAAATTATTTCAGGATCCACCGCCAGGGCACGGGCTATTGCCACGCGCTGCTGCATACCGCCTGAAAGCTGGCTGGGATGACTTCTGCTGAATTCGGAAAGTCCGACCAGAGCTATATACCTATCGGCAATTTCCCGGCGTTCCTTTTTGGCCAGCTTTTTGCTTTCCAACCCCAACTCAACATTTTTTTGCACCGTCCTCCAAGGCAGTAAACCATAATTCTGAAAAATTGTAACATTCTTTGTTGAGGGGGCGGTTACTTCATTTCCTGCAATTGATATCTTTCCTTCAGAAAGTTTATCAAAGCCTGCGATGGAATTAAGCAAAGTTGTTTTTCCGCAGCCGCTGGGGCCAAGCAGACAGATAAATTCACCTTTTTCAATTTGAAGTGAAACATGTTCCATTGCGCAAAAGGTTTTTTTGTTCTGAATATAATTTTTTGACACATCTTCAATATTTATATACAAACTTAAGCCCCCCTTTCATTTGGAACAAAACCGGATATCTTCAGAAGCTTTTTCTCTGCCAGCCCAATCAGACTGTCAAGAATAAGCCCGATGACTCCTATACTCAATATGCTTGCAAGGAGCATGTCGGCACGCAGATTATTTCTTGCGTCAATTATCATAAATCCCAGGCCGGTCTGGGAACCTACCATTTCTCCGGCAACCAGGAACACCCACGCCGTACCTAAAGCTAAATGCAATCCGGTGGCTATAAAGGGGAAGGCAGAGGGCAGAACTATTTTGAACAGTGTTTGAAACTGGTTAAGTCCGAAATTTTTAGCAACCTTGATGTAAGTCTGATCCACTTTACCGACTGCAGAAATAGTTGTAAGTAATATGGGAAAGAATGCTGCGATAAAAATGATAACCATAGCCGGGAGATCTCCGATACCGAACCACAATACGACGAATGGAAGCCAGGCTATAGGTGAAATAGGCCTGATAAGCTGCACAACAGGATTTACGAAATTCCAGAGTTTCCGGAACCAGCCCAGAAACATACCAATAATGATTCCTGAAACAGCTGCAATACTGTAGCCGATTGCAAACCGGTACAGGCTATCCTTGATGCCAGCTGTCAAAGTACCCGATTCTATTAGCTCTTTAAATCCCTGCATCACTTTCAGCGGAGACGGAAAAAGTGACTCGTTCCAGCTACCAAAGGACACAGCCAGCTGCCATATGGAAATAAGTACGATAAAGGATACTATTATATGAAATACTTTTTTCACATTTACCTCCAGACCCAGATACCTGCTGCAAAGCATGATACCGTAAGCTTTATGTTAATTAAAGTTAAAGTTGTTAAAATACCAACGGCAACATCATGTAAATAAGAGGGGTTCTTACTTCAGCAGGGAAGGATCAACAAAATCTTCAAAGGCTGGAGGTGTTTCGGAAATACCAAATTCAACCACCTTCTTACTTAAGTCACCATAGGCTGCCTTGGTTATGGCCAGATCGTCATAGGATATCCATTTCATTGACAGATCCAATACTTTGTCATCAAGCTTCAAGTATTTTTTAGCGATTTCATCTGTTTTTTCCTTGTTTGATCCGATAAACTTTCCTGCTTCACTGTAATTTGCAGCAACCTTCCGGGCAATCTCTTTATTGTTGTTTATAAAATTATCTGTAAATACAAGGGAGCAGCAGATTGAATCCTCCCAGAGTTCATTTGATTCAAACAGAACTTTTCCGGAATTGATTGCGACAGATTTGGCTCCAAAGGGTTCTGCCACAGAATAGCCGTCAATTTGACCTGAAGCCAGTGCAGCAGGCATTTCGGGAGGAGCAAGTTCAACAACCTTGACATCGCTGACACTCATACCTGCATTTTTTAGCATCTGATTCAGCAGAATATTATGAGAAGATTGTCTGTGGGGGATAGCAAAGGTTTTACCTTTTAGATCCTTTACCGCATTGATTTTATTTGATACAACAACAACATTTCCGTCCTTATGGCCGAGGGCGACAGCTTTAAGGCCGATTCCCTGTTCACGGGCTTTCATTGCAAGCTCGATCAAAACAGATGCACCGTCAACATGCCCGGTGTTTAAAGCATCCATTAATTCAGGCCAGGAGCCGTATTTTACAAGCTCGATTTCATAATCGTTTCCGGCTTTATCCTGAAGTTCATTTTCAACAAAGACGGGTAAAGCGTGTGTTATAGGCAAATATGCAATTTTAACCGATTTTTTTTCCGATTTGTTGTCATTATCTTTACCGGAAGCTGTACTGGAGTTGGAGGAAACAGTTCCGGTGCTGGTTTGACCGGAGGGTGTTGGTGTACCGGTTGAGTTTCCGCAGGCGGCTGTTCCCCCGATAATACCCAGTATCATTGCGGCTGTAATTATTTTTTTTATTATTTTCATAAATTATCTCTCCTGTGATTCTTTTAATAATCGGCTGATTCTTTTACTAATTGATTAATCCCAGCCAAGAGCTTTCCTCTGTTCCCTCAGGTCGGCAACGATCTGATTTGCCAGTTCTATATGGTTTACATCAACGACCATACTTGACCCTAATATTTCTTTTGTTCCGTTTTTCATAAATTCGGTTACGTTATCTGAACCCTGTGTAGGAGTATGAACACAATGATAAGAGTTCACGCCCAGCAGCCGGAAGCTCAGTGCTGCACAAATACCTTTTTCATTTGACCATTCGGGGCTGGCAAAAGCATAAGGCATATCCTTCATGTCAGCATCAACCGCTTCGGCTGCTGCTTTGAAAAGGGCGGAGGCTCTGGAGTTATCAAGACACTCTCCCATATGCCAGACCGGAGGCAGATCCTGAAGGAAGCTCCGCAGTTTTTCACCTGTTTGCTCCAATGCCCTGACTGAGCAGTAGCCCAGTTTCATCAAGGGAAAAGAGGCACAGCCGTTAGTCAATATGAGGACATTGTTTTTCAGCAATACTTCTGCCAGTTCAACGACAGCTTTTTCATATACTATTCTTGGATTGTTACAACCCACAAGGTTGACAATACCAAGTATCTTTCCGCTCTTTAAGGCTTCAGCAACGGGTTTGACACCGCCGAAATGCTTGTTGATATATTCAACCGAGAAGCCTACCTCAGCCTCAATCTCATACTGTGGTATATGAACCGGTACTTCACGTCTGTTTGCAAAGCTTTCTATTGCCCGGTTCAGGATTTTTTTCGCAAGCTCCGAGGCTTGATCCAGATTTGAGTGATCATGGTCAAAACCATAGTGCTCGGCGCCGGGCAATCTTGCCGAATCATTTGTGGTGACGACCACTGTCTTGAAGCAATTTGCTACTTCCATGATTGTTGGGAACACATCCTGAACGTCTGCCACCCACAGGTCCAATGCTCCTGTTCCGACTACCATCTCAGCGCCGATGGCATTTGACAGTGGAATTACACCTCCGTATCTGTACATCGACGACAGCCCTGAACAGCAAATGCCGTAGAATTTAATCCCAAGGGCACCGTTAGCTTTTGCCAGCCTGTCAAACTCCTCGGTTTTCCCCAGCTTGACTATTTCGTTTATCAGAATTGGAGAGTGCCCATGCAAAGCAATGTTCACATAGCCTTTTTCCAATGCACCTGTATTTACTCTGGAAGTACTTCTGTTTGGAAGTCCGAAAAGACTGTCCATTGCTATGGAGGAACCCAGCACACTTGACCAGGCAAAAGCTACTCCGCTGCGGAGCATCTGTTTAATCAGATTCTTCCAATCGCCGTCATTGCCGGTGCTGGTTCTGTGAAGGCTTTCAAATACCTCGTGGTAAGGGCTTATGGGAAGAATGTCAAGTTCAGCCCAGGTTTTGATTCTCTCTTTGGCTGCAAAGGAGTGAAGAGTTTTATGGGGGCCCGGGACGGTCCTGGATAAATCCTCAAGGAGGATATCGGCAACTTCTCCTGCAAGTTTTTTTACCGTTTTATTTTCGGTAGCAAGTCCAAAGGTTTTGGCAACTGCCAGAATTTTTGTCTCACCTTCAATAGGAATGTTAATTTTTCCTTCAGAAGCATATTTCAAAGCCAGCATGCTTTCCCTTCCTCTGGCACCGTGGGCTGATATGCCTGCAACTACACTTCTGAGCAGATTACGGGCTACGATAACATCAGCATCGGCTCCGCAAACCCCCTTCGGACTTTTTTGTGTTATTTTACAGGGTCCCATGGTACAGTTTCTGCAGCACACACCGGCCAATCCGAAGCTGCACTGAGGCTTTTGTGCATCAAACCTGTCAAAGGTAGTTTCTATTCCCAACTGTTCCAGGTGTAAAAGCAGATCTCTCACAGCGGGATCCGGAGTCTGTTCCAGGACATCTTTTTTGGAGGCAAAGGTTTTTCTGTATTCTGAGACTGCCGCAGCATAATCATTGACGGCATTGTTGTGGTGGTGTTCATGAGTATCATGACCGAATTTAGTGTGATGGAGTCGTACATGGCTATTTATTCCATAGATATCCAAAAGCAGCACTCACCCTTCATAGTATAGTAATCTTATAATTTTAGTATGTTTTAGATTATAAAGTCTGCAGCCTGAATTGTCAACTAATTTTATTAGTTTTCATATACAATTACTATGATTAATTTGTACGCCGGGATAATCGGCATAAGATATTAACTGCAAATTGAAGTCAAACCGGCACCCGGAATAAATTAACAACTGTATTCGAGTTTGTAGAATTTGTACTAGCCGCATTTTCATATATATTATGCAGGCAGTAATATAACTTTGATTTGCAGCATGCTACTCATGGAGGTTAGTTTGAAAAATGCGAAGTTTGCATTTCGTGCATATATCGTACGCTTCGCATAACAAATAAGCCCAAGGCTTATTTGCGCATTTGAGCAATCAAGCGGCAGGCATATGCTTGTCTCATTACTATTTGTGTCGCCGGCGGTACCGGCGAAATGGAGGTTAGCTTGAAAGACTTCACTTGCGTTTATCTTCCAAACTAACCTGTGAATTTATGGCCGTGCGAAATATCCAAAGTATTTGCCAATACCAAAGTATTTTTCAAATACTTGAAAGCGCACATGGCCAATTAACCTCCTTTATTCGCCGCACTGCGATAAAGGATATAGGTCTTCATTACATTTTGTGGCCGCAATACGGTTCAAAGCTATGGCTTAGGAGGTTAAAATGATGAAAAAAACATATACTTTACATGTTAATTATCCCAACTCCATTGAAGATACATATTCGTTCAGATGTTTACTGGGAACGGAATACCTGAAACTGATAAAGGATTACCTTAACGGTTTGGATTTAAGCATAAGTAAAAAGAGAAAAATTATAGCATTGCTGAGTGCCCGGATCAAAACCAATGAACAATATATTATATAATTTGAAAAAAATCTCACTTTTTATATAATATAATTAGATAAGAATTACATGAATTTTAACTTGCATAACCAGTTAAATTAATTATTTTAATTAGTTTGGGATAGGTTGTATTTTCTGTTAATTTGATTTTCATAAGGAAAGCGTGGTGCGGAATGGACAAACAGTCAGAAGCAAAAATAGTATGGTTGACAGCCTCTGATGAGCACAAAATAAGTTTATATTGCTGGGAAACAGTGGAAAAGCCCGCAGCTGTCCTGCTGATATTTCACGGGATGGCGGAACATGCCGGAAGATATGGAAGGCTTGCAGCATTCCTCAATACCCATGGAATTGTTGTATTTGGAAATGATCTCAGAGGGCATGGGAAGACAGCGCTGCTAAACGGTAAACCGGGGGTGACCGGTGAAAACGGATTTTATAAGATCGTTGAAGATCAATACCTGCTGACAAAAGAGCTGAAACAGAGATATCCTGAGATTCCGGTATTTATCCTGGCGCATAGTTTTGGTTCTTTTGTCGGACAGGAATATATAACCCGTTACGGAAACGAAATAAACGGAATTATTCTCTCAGGTTCTGCTGCTCAAACAGGCGCCGAAATCAGATTGGGAAAGCTTTTGTCATGGATACAAGTCAGGACATCAGGGGCAGACAAACCTGCCAGACTTATTGAGAAATTGAGCTTTGGGACCTACAATAAGAAAATAAAAAAGCCAAAAAACAGCTTTGACTGGTTAAGCCGGGATGAAGCCGAGGTCCGCAAATATATGGAGGATAAGGACTGCGGGTTCACCTGCTCGGCGGGATTTTATTACTATTTCATGAGCGCAATGCTCAGACTGTATGATGAAAAGAAGTTTGGCAATATTCCCAGAAACCTTCCGGTATACCTGATTGCAGGGCAGGAAGACCCTGTTGGGAATTACGGCAGAAAGGTGGAAGAGCTGTACGGAATATTTAACAGCCTTGGCCTGCATGATTTGAAAATGAAGCTGTATGAGGATTCCCGCCATGAAATACTCAATGAAATTAACAGAGATGAGGTAAGCAAGGATATTCTGAGCTGGATAAACAGCCATTTATAGAAATGATAATTAGAAGCAATAAAATTAAATTATTGTAATAATAAGTGCAAAACCCCAATATTACTAAAGTATAGGCTTGGTAAAACGGGGTTTTTTTATGAAGGTTGCAGTTTATTCACGTAAAAGCAAATTTACCGGTAAGGGAGAAAGTGTTGAAAACCAGATACATATGTGCAGGGAATACGCAGTTAAATCACTTAGCTGTAATGAGGATGACTTTATCATTTATGAAGATGAGGGTTTTTCAGGCGGAAATACAGACCGGCCCAGGTTTCAGCAAATGCTGAAGGATGCCCGGAATAAGAAGTTTGATGCCATTGTATGCTATAGACTTGACAGGGTAAGCAGAAATGTCTCCGACTTCTCGCAATTAATTGATAAACTTGAGAAGTGGGGAATTAACTTTGTGTCTGTCAAGGAGCAGTTTGATACCACAAAGCCTATGGGAAGGGCAATGATGTATATAGCCTCGGTTTTTTCGCAGCTGGAAAGAGAGACCATTGCCGAACGAATCAGGGATAACATGCTTCAGCTGTCCAAAACGGGCAGATGGCTGGGCGGCACAACACCAACCGGTTACAGGTCTGAAATGATATGCGGCCGTGAAGCAAACGGGCGGGATGTCAGAAGCTGCAAGCTGGAAGTTATACCGGAAGAAGCTGAGCTGGTACAGTTGATATACAATAAATATATAACATTGAAATCAATTACCAAGGTCGAAAAGTATTTGGCTCAAAACAGGATAAACACCAAGAATGGAGCAGTTTTTGGCAGGTTTTCCATAAGGTTTATTCTTTCCAATCCGGTATATGCCGCTGCAGATGAAAAGCTTTATCAATATCTGTCCACGAATAATTATGAAGTGTACTCCGGAAAAGAGGAGTTCAATGGCACGAATGGACTTATGGGCTATAATAAAACCAGGCAGAATGCCGGCAGCTGCAATGAGAGATACCGCAAAAGCGATGAATGGATTCTGGCTGTTGGCCTGCATAGCGGGATAGTACCGGGTGAGGTATGGATAGAGGCGCAGGAACTGCTGTCCAGGAACAAATCCAAGTCTTACAGGAAGGTTAAAAGCAATACTGCGCTGCTGTCGGGTGTCCTCAGGTGCGCGGGCTGCGGGAGTTTTATGCGGCCAAAAGCCGGAAAGAGGCTTGGCCCAAATGGTGAGCCGGCATTTTACTATATATGCGAGCTGAAGGAAAAAAGCCGGAAGGTACAGTGTGATATGGCAAATGCAAATGGGAATGTTGTGGACGGCATAGCGGTGGGTGAGCTGGAAAGGTTGTTTTCAGCCTACCCGCCCGTATTTGGTGAAAACGACTTGTCTGAAATGAAGACATGGTTTAACAGGGACACCAAAAAGGATGAACTTCACATATTGGAGGAGAAGCTTTTCAATACCGATTTTGAGGTAAAAAACCTTATCCGGGTATTGGCAAAAGAAAAAAGTTCAGACCTTGAAACGGCAATCCTGGAACAGCTGAAGAGTTTAAACAGTCAAAAACAGGTATACATAAGTGCAATAGAAAACCTTTTGCTGAAAAGCCCTGAAGGTGTGACTTGCGCCGAAACCGCAGAAACTTATACCGGTAAGATATTTCCGCCTGAATGTATCGATTGGGATCAATTGAGCATAGATATTAAACGCGGAATGCTCAGAAACATAATAAAGCGTTTGGAATGGGACGGAACGGGGCTTGAAATGCATTTAAATACAAGCAATCGGACATGATAATTTGTTTCCGCCATGAAAGTATAGCAAATGAGATTCTAATGCAAATCAGAGCATCGAAAAAAATACAAAATGAAGTTTCACTGCAGGATCCAATTGGAATTGATAAGGAGGGCAATGAGATAACATTAATCGATCTGATCAGCAATGATTCTGAATCCGTAGTGGATGAAGTAGAACTGAAAATGCAGGTAAAGCGGCTGTATAGTAAAATGAAGGGTACTCTTAAAAACAGGGAGAAAGTAGTATTGGAGTTAAGATACGGTTTACTTAACGGAACGAGTAAAACGCAGCGTGAAATAGCTAAAATGCTTGGAATTTCAAGATCCTATGTCTCAAGGATAGAGAAAAAAGCAATAAAAAAATTAAGCAAAGAATTAAAACCCGAAGGCTGCCATTAATGGCAGCCTTTTCGGCGTGTTGCCGGTGGTCGAATTCCCCCGGACATTATATGCTTCAGATGTTACAGACCACTGGTCTATTTACTGTCAGGATCAATTCTTTGCCATGGAAAATTTGTATTGATTCGAGATACTTATAGTAGTACAATTGGTATATGCTATCAGATAGGTGATAGGCATACATAGTTATAAAAGGAGGGAGTGCTATGGCTGAGGCAAGGACCATGAAGGCACTGGTAAAGAAGTACAAAAAGCCGGGTATATGGATGGACGAGGTACCTGTTCCCGAGATCGGGATAAATGATGTTCTCATAAAAATCAATAAAACCTCCATATGCGGTACGGATATACATATTTACAATTGGGATGAATGGGCACAAAAAACAATACCGACCCCCATGACTATCGGACATGAGTTTGTAGGCACTATAGCAGCTCTGGGCAGTAATGTCCATGATTTTAAACCGGGTGATATTGTTTCGGGAGAAGGACATATTGTTTGCGGGTTGTGCAGGAATTGCCTTGCCGGACGGCGACATTTATGCATGAATACAAGCGGTGTGGGTGTAAACCGTCCGGGTGCCTTTGCGGAGTATATTGCCATACCGGTTACCAATGTGTGGCATAGCGACAGCTCGGTACCCCAGGACATACAGAGCTGCTTTGACCCGTTTGGAAATGCGGTGCATACTGCGCTTGCATTTAATGTATTGGGTGAGGATATACTGATTACCGGCGCCGGGCCTATAGGTATCATGGCAGCGGCTGTTGTAAGACATGCCGGGGCAAGACATGTGGTAATTACCGATGTCAATCCCTACCGTCTTGAGCTGGCTAAAAAGCTGGGTGTAACCATGGCAATAAATATTAATGAAACAAGCATTGAAGCTGCGATGGAACAGCTGGGAATGAAGGAAGGCTTTGATGTGGGGCTGGAAATGTCGGGCAATGTAAGTGCTTTCAGTAAAATGGTGGATTTAATGTGCCACGGCGGAAAAATTGCACTGCTTGGAATTCAAAACCGCAGTACTCAGATTGACTGGGAAAAGGTTGTATTCAACGGACTGACCATCAAGGGTATATATGGCAGGGAAATGTACGAGACATGGTACAAGATGACAGTGATGCTTCAATCAGGACTTGATATATCACAGATAATAACTCACCGCTTTAATATTATGGATTTCCAGAAAGGCTTTGAAATCATGGCTTCGGGCAATTCTGGAAAAGTTGTTCTGGAGTGGGACTGACATCGGTGATAAAATTTATATAAATATTTATTATTAAAATAATTAAAATAGGAAAATCTTTTTCAAGGAGAATAAAAACATGTTTGGAAAAGCGAAAGAATTTTACATAAGTGAACTTGATAATATAAAAAACAGCGGCTTGTGGAAGGAAGAGCGGGTTTTGACAAGTCCTCAAGATATTAATATAAGTGTTGCCGGCGGCAAAAAAGTTTTGAATATGTGTGCAAACAATTATCTGGGATTATCAAACCACCCGGAGGTAGTGGCTGCGGCAAGGGAGAGCTTTGATGACTGGGGATATGGGCTGTCTTCAGTGAGATTCATCTGCGGAACACAGGACATTCATAAAAAGCTTGAGAGGAAACTTTCGGATTTTTTGGGGACGGAGGACACCATCCTGTACGCATCTTGCTTTGATGCAAACGGTGGATTGTTTGAGACCCTCCTGTCCGAACAGGATGCAATAATCAGTGATGAACTCAATCACGCAAGCATCATAGATGGTGTCAGACTGTGCAAGGCCGCCCGTTACAGGTATAAAAACAATGACATGCGGGACCTGGAGGAAAAGCTGAAAGCCTCCCAAAATGCCCGGTTTCGTTTAATAGCTACCGACGGTGTATTTTCCATGGACGGTATCATTGCCAACCTTAAGGGGATCTGCGACCTGGCCGATAAATATGATGCCATGGTCATGGTAGATGACAGCCATGCGGTGGGCTTTATTGGTGAAAGTGGACGCGGAACCCCGGAATACTGCGGTGTTTCGGATAGAATAGATATATTGACGGGAACTCTGGGAAAGGCGTTAGGAGGCGCAAACGGCGGTTATACAAGCGGGCGCAGTGAAATTATCAGCCTTTTAAGGCAGCGTTCAAGGCCTTATCTGTTCTCCAATACCCTGGCACCGTCGGTAGCTTATGCATCTTTGAAAGTGTTGGAATTACTGGACACATCTGCGGATTTCAGGAAAAGGCTTATGCAAAATACACTGTTTTTCAGGGGAAAAATCAGGGAGGCAGGCTTTAATATTGTTGAAGGAGTTCATCCCATTGTTCCCATTATGCTTGGAGATGCCAATGTTGCTCAGGAAATGGCCGCAAGATTGCTTGAAAAAGGGGTTTATGCAGTTGGTTTCTTTTATCCTGTGGTGCCTGCCGGAAAAGCCCGTATAAGGACTCAAATTTCTGCCGCCCATACAATGGAAGACCTGACTTTTGCCATAGATGCCTTTGTGCAGGTAAGGAAGGAAATGAAGATAGGGTAAGAGTAGTGCACTCATAACCAAAAATCCATCTTGATATTTGAATAATTATCCAATATAATATGTAACATATAACCTATATGATAGCATATAGAAGTGTGGGGTAATGAATTGAAAAACATAAAACGTGTACCGTTGCAATCAGAAATAATAGAAGCCATAAAGCAGTATATTGAACAAAATAATCTCAAAAACGGAGATAAGCTTCCGTCCCAGGGACAGCTTGTAGAAATGCTGGGTGTGAGCAGGTCCTCCTTAAGAGAGGCAGTGAAAGTGCTTGAGACAAAAAACATCGTGGAAACTGTCA
>JAEVZU010000132.1 GCA_023392075.1 Bacillota bacterium
TGATTACTAATCGCTGATTCTCTCCGTTTGCATCGCCAAATTTGACTGGTTTTTTTGAAATAATCGTACCATAAGTGATTTCATTTCTTCCTTCATTCAATGGACTGCTAATAATCGCAACTTGATCTTTAAAAGCCGGGGTGTTTGAGGCAATATTTAATATTCCAAAAGAATCACTGCAACTAAATTTAAGGATAGCAAGATCATACTCCTCATCAGAATAAACCACTTCTGCTATAGGTAAAGTCTTATAATAGTCTCTTAACCCTATATGTTGTTCTTGCTGTGCAATGCGTTCATTATATGTTAAATCATCATAAGAGAGAACATATAAGTGTGCTGGATTGTTGTCTACGGCGTGCAGAGCCGTAAGTGCATAATATACTCCATCGGCCTCAGAAAAAACCACGCCACCAAATCCAGCGCCATAGCTAAATGATTCGGCGTTTTCTGATATTGTTGCAGTTTCACTAACAATATACAAAGTTGAGGATTTCACCTCATAATTAATTATTTCTTCGAAATCTACATTCTTTCTGGTACGACATATGTAATCATATAAAAAAGAACTTCCTATAATGGAGATACATACAACAGCACTAATTACAATGCTTACAATGCTTATTGTCTTTTTGCTTTTCCTTGATAATCTTTTTCCCACAGCTACTTTCGCTCCCTCCTTGCATTGCATATTATCCGCATTATATAAATAATCAGCAGCTTGCCTTTTGCCGGGTATTAAGCGGTTTTGAGGTTATAATACCATGTTTTCTGATATAAAGAAAGACATACCTCCCCCTTGACGGAAAGGTATGTCTTTTTGGAGCTCCCATCCAGATTCGAACCTGACCTCATCCTTACCCATGGATGTTCTGAGGCCCGCTAAGCTTCTCGCTGCTGTGTCAGCTGTCGCACCTCCGGTACTCACATATCTCATATGCTCCGTTCCTCGGTGCTCGGCTTCCTTGCATCGCTTGCTTATCATGCCTCAGCCCCATTTAAGAGCGCATCCATGCTGGAGAAAAAGTATCAGTTCCATACTATTTGAAAACCAAAAGAAAAGGATACCGGTTATACCGATATCCTTTTCTTTTGGAGCTCCCATCCAGATTCGAACTGGAGACCTCATCCTTACCATGGATGCGCTCTGCCAACTGAGCTATGGGAGCAGCTATTAAGTTTTTGTGGTGCGGTCAACTTTCTGTATAGGCTTGTCCGCAGTTGGAACCCTTCAGGGTTCGATTCCTAAAGATTTTTATATTACGTCAGGAACCTGTTTATCAAACCTTTAAGTATTTCTTGGAGCGGGTGATGGGAATCACGCACGCTTCTCGTGCTTGTGACGTCGCCCACCATTCGTTTTACTCACGGTCCGGGCTCCTACTCTCACTACAAAACGGTCGTTCAGACCCTTTTGTACAGACTCTGTCTGCCGTCCGAGCCCTCTCGGGTTCGATTCCTGAGCTACTTTCATGCATTTGATCAGGAAATTGTTAACCTTGCCTTTGGTTTTATTACTGGAGCGGGTGATGGGAATCGAACCCACGCAATCAGCTTGGGAAGCTGATGTTCTGCCATTGAACTACACCCGCACTCTATGTAGCAGGGCTAATGGACTAGAGAATTATAGCATGTTTGCCTTGTCTCCGTCCAGTAGCATTTAAGCCTGTTTTTGACGATTATGCTTTCTGTTCTTCGAGATATTTCTCCAATTTACGTTTTACTCGCTGTAGCGCATTGTCAATCGATTTTACATGCCTGTCCAGGTCTTCGGCAATTTCCTGATAGGATTTGCCTTCCAGGTAGGAAGTCAAAACCTCCCACTCAAGAGAACTCAGTATTTCGCCCATCTTGTTTTCAATGCCCAAAAACTCTTCCCTGTTTATAACAAGCTCTTCAGGATCGCTGATATTTTCTTCGCTGATAACATCCATCAGCGTTCTGTCGGATTCTTCATCAAAAATTGGCTTGTTTAATGAAACGTAGGAATTCAGGGGAATGTGCTTTTGTCTTGTGGCCGTTTTGATGGCAGTGATTATCTGGCGTGTTATGCAAAGCTCCGCAAAGGCTCTGAAGGAAGACAGCTTGTCCCCTTTATAGTCTCTGATTGCCTTAAACAATCCGATCATACCTTCTTGTATAATATCTTCGCGGTCAGCTCCAATGAGAAAATATGTTCTGGCCTTAGCCCGAACAAAGCTCTTGTACTTGTTGATAAGATACTCCAGCGCTTTTTCACTACCAGCCTTAGCCTCTTGTATTACATCCTCGTCAATCATTCCGGTATACGTATGATAGACCTCAGCCCTCATGTTAGTTTTCAATGCAGTTGCCCCCACTTTTCGGCTAGTTAAAGAATGGTAAAAATAGAGATAGACACTCATACTAAATTATATGGGACTACCCCGGTTATGTCAAGCTTTACTTCCCCTTGCGGATTTTATCCAGTTTTTCATAAATGTCGGGTGACACCTTTGACATAATTTCATTATTTTTTAATGGAGGCTTGTGTTTGTACCCGTTCTCACCTGCAGCCTTCAGATCGTTTTGAATTTCCAGCCTGAATTCTCTGGGAGACACCCTTATCCCGCCCGAAGACATTGTGATGATCTGTTCCAGGAAATCTGAGGTTACAACCTTTACAAGGTTGGATCTCCCGTGCAGGTAAACAAACCTTTCAATAAAACTGTCGGCCGTTTCACCTTCTTTTGTATACACGACCTTGAGCTTATCAAAATCCAGAACTCTGTTGGGGCCGCCTTTTTGCATATAAGCATCAAAAACCACTATTATTTCAATATCCTTGTAGCCCTGATAGTTGGAAAGCATATTGAGAAGCTTGTCTCTGCAATCCTCCAGGGAATCTTTTTTTAAATCAAAAAGGTCGGTCCATTGATTTATAACATTATAACCATCTATAATCAGATACTCCATTGACCCCATTACAGTCAGTATTCATGGAATGACTAAATAATAAAAACCTGATCCTTAAGGTGATATTTATGTTATTTAATCCTTCCCTGATAACTATGACCTTCCCCTTTGCTTCAATATCTCGTACATAACAATTGCGGCTGCAACTGAAGCATTTAATGAGCTTATTTCACCCTGCATGGGAATATTTACAACAAAATCACACTTTTCACGAATGAGCTTGCCCATTCCCTCTCCTTCACTTCCTACAACAAGTGCAACGGGGCCTTTCAGATCACTTTCATAAAACGCCTTTTCGCCTGTGGCATCTGTGCCCACAACCCAGACATTGTTTTTCTTCAGATATTCTATTGTCTGGGCAATATTTGTCACTCTTGATACCGGAACATATTCCACAGCGCCGGCTGATGCTTTTGAAACCGCAGAGGTCAAACCTATGGCTCTTCTTTTTGGAATGATAACACCATGAGCACCTACCGCATTGGCTGTTCTGAGAATTGCTCCAAAATTGTGCGGATCAGCGATTTCATCCAGAATTATTATAAACGGAGGCTGCCCTTTTTCCTGTGCAAGCTGCAATATGTCGTCAACCTCCACATATTCTTTAACAGCTACAAAAGCAATAACACCCTGATGTGATCTGGAGCTTGACATACTGTCCAGGGCACTTTTTTCCACTTCGGTCACTATTATGCCTTTTTCTCTGGCCATAGCCACAATCTGCCGGATTGAGCCTTCACGTTCGCCTTTTATCACAAATAATTTATTTATGGTCCTGTTGGCTCTCAATGCCTCCAAGACAGAATTTCTGCCTTCAAGCTTGTCGTTGTCTCCCAGTTGTTCCTCCTGGACCTCTGCATCCAATTTAGGCTCTCTTGGCATACGCTTCTCAGGAACAGTCCCGCCTGATCTTTTCTCCTGACGGGGTCCTTTTCTATTGCCGTCAAATTTATCCGGCTTTGATGGCCTTCTATCTCCGGAGGAACTCCTTTTATCCGATTCAAATTTAGGGCTTCTCCTGTCATTGAATGACCCTTTTTTATCACTGCGCATACTGTTTCCTGCTCTTCTTTCTCCTGCCATATAATCTCCATTCCTCTGCCATGCAGCAACATAATATAGTATAAAAAGACATTTGCGTCAAGTAGGGTTATTTCCTTATTAATTAATTAATTATTTATTACTTACTTCTTACTCCTGACTGCTGTCTTCCACCGACATCCTCAATATATCCATCAATCTCCCGGTTTGTTTTGTGAGATACAAATAGCCGATAAGCGCTTCATACCCTGTGGAATACCGGTAGTCAGTCACTTCAGCATGTTTTGGCACTGTTGCGGATTTTGCATTGCGCCCCCTCCTGACCACATCCTGTTCTTCGGCAGTGAGCTTGTCCATTATACGTTTTACGATGTCGGACTGTGCCTGGGCCTTTACGTACTTAACCGACATTTTATGAAGCATGTTTACATTTGTTTTTTTATTTACAACAAGCATTGTACGGACATAGGCTTCATAAACTGCATCTCCGATATATGCCAGAACAAGAGGCTGCAGACTCATTACTTCAATGGGTTTAATATCAAAATCTTCGCGTATATTGCCAATAATATCTTCAAACATTATTATCTCCAAACTGATTTTTCAAATTCCGGGTTTCCAGGAGCAATCAATACACCGGCCGGTTAATCCGGAAATTGTTCCTGATGACTACTGCTATTATACACTAAAGTTATTTCAGTTAAAACAATTTTTATCATATGGATACCGGTTAAAAGTTATTGTGAAAAAAACCGGTTTATCCACAGCTATTCATAAATTACTCAAGTTAAAGCACAGTATATTACTGATAATCTCATGTTTTTCCACAATTTATTCATAATGTGGACAGGTTTTCTGTGGATAATGTGGACTAATCTGTGTATATGTTTAAAATAGGCTTATCCGCGTTGTGAATAAAATAACCCCAATTCAGCAGTCCAAATTGGGTGAAAAATAAAACCGAAAATATGAAATCAAACATATAAATCAAACATATAAATCAGACACATAAATCAGATATATGCTCCAACATATGAACTAAACAATATAAAATACGGCTGCATAAGGTTATATTTGTATCTCCAAACCTACCGGACAGTGATCCGAACCCAGGGTTTCCGAAAAGATATATGCATCGTTTATCCGGTCCTTCAGACTCTCCGAAACGCAGAAATAGTCGATTCTCCAACCGGCATTCTTTTCTCTCGCCTTGAACATATAGGACCACCAGGTATACGCATCAGTCCTGTCGGGATAAATAGTTCTGAAAGTATCCACAAAACCATTTTCCATCAGTTGGGAAAACTTCTCTCTCTCCTGGTCGGTAAAACCCGCATTTTTCCTGTTTGATTTGGGATTTTTCAAGTCAATCTCCTGGTGGGCTACATTGAGATCACCGCACAGGATAACAGGCTTCTTTTGCTCCAGCTGCTTGAGATACGCTCTGAAATCGTCCTCCCATTTCATTCTGTAGTCAAGTCTTTCAAGCTCTCTTTTTGAATTTGGAGTATACACATTCACAAGATAAAAGGTCTCAAACTCCAGAGTAATTACGCGCCCCTCATTATCATGCTCTTGAATGCCTATACCGCAGGAGGAGGCCACAGGTTCAATTTTGGTAAAAACAGCCGTACCGGAATAGCCTTTTTTCTCCGCATAATTCCAGAACTGGTGATAGCCCTCAAGCTCCAGCTCTATCTGACCCTGCTGCAGTTTGGTTTCCTGCAGGCAGAATATATCGGCATCAGCTTGCTTGAAAAAATCTAAAAAACTCTTATCCATACACGCCCTCAGGCCGTTTACATTCCATGAAATAAACTTTATCATATGTTTCTCCCCCCACTAATACGTATATTCAATATATGAATTTAACTGCCGCAGAATACTAGTATAACATAGCCCGCTTCAAGCGGCAAATAGACAGGCCCGTTACTTTTTCAGGCCTCCAAAGCCCTCCGCTATCCTTATGAAGCACACGTCCAGCCATTTGGTATTCATAGCCTGGTTGTACCAGTAGGTCTTATCTATTCCCGACTTCTGGCTTATAAATTCCAGGGCCTTTTTAAGCTCATCATTGTCTGTAAGTGTCTTAAGTTTTATATACCCCATTTTACCGGTTAAACTCACCAAATACCAGTTTCCGCTTAAAATGGCTTTAATATTTGCAGTGCCGCCTGACTTCAGCTTTGTGAGAACTGCAGAGGCCTCATCTGGCAGGTCATATATGTTGGTATCGGCAGGCACAGTCTTAACCGACTGCTCAAAGGTTATTTTGGTATCGTTGTATTCACCTGTGAAATATTTCAGCCTGCCGAAGGTGTTAAAGGAATCAAACAACTGGGTGCTGACAACACCATAGAAAGTTCCCCTTGCATGGGTTAGCCTGTCATTGCCCGTATAGATTCCGCAATGTACTATTCCGTTGGTGTCGGTATTTCTGAAACATATGTCGCCCGGTCTGAGCTGGCTTTTGCTTACAGGGCTGCATAAGACGGAAAAAATACTCTGGGCCGAATAATCTGCAATCATGGGTATCAGACCCATTCTCCGCAGTGTATATACGATCAGCCCGGAGCAATCGAAATATTGATAGCCTATCCACTTTTCCGCCGAATAATTGCTATAATAGTAATTTGATCTTCCGAAGGTATTGACCAGTTTTGCCAGTGCTTCCCTGGTCAGAGGCTCTCCGCTCTGTCCTCCGTAGACATAGCCTGCGCCGATTTTAGAATTGACTATTGCTAAAAACTCCTGAAGCTTGTTCAATGAAATCCACCTTCCCGTTTGCTTTTTTATATCTCATAATATGAGGAAAATAAACTTCATGCTATTGATTTAATCATTTAACCGCCAGCAATGTTTGAATTTAGATGTAGATGAGCTGAGAAGTACCTTTCCAGTGCTTTATCCCTGTCGGTCAAAAAAACAGGTATCTCCTCACCGCTTTTTATTTCAAGGGTTGATTCGTTAAGTTTGGATACAGCATCAATATTAACAAGGTAACCGGGATGACATCTCATAAATTTGCTGTTTTCAAGCTGCTTTTCAAGCTCATCCAGGCTCAAACCGGATTTTATAAGAAAATTTTCCGTGTGTATAATGCTGGTACCGTTAAGGTTTTCAATATACCGGATGTCCTGCTGGGGCACTTTTACATTGGTCTTGTCGGACAAAACCTCCAGACTCCGGTTAAGAATGTATTTTAAGGAACGCCTGATAGAGGATCTTACACTGCTCTCCTCCATGGGCTTTACAAGATAATTTCTGACTCCCAGCTTATAGCCTTCCTGAAAGTGTGTTTCCATATCCGTGATGAATACAAGAACGGTATTGATATCGATTCCGCGGATTTTTTTCGCTCCTTCCATATCCCTTGCTCCCGAATGATACAGATCTATGAATATCATTTGATAGAAATCGGCCGAAAATGCAGACAGCAGCTTATCACAGCTGTCATATGCATCAATGTGACAATCCAGGGATTGTTCGGAGCAATACTTCCTGATGTACGAGGAAAGAGTATCCCTATCAAACTGAATGTAATCACATATTGCAATATTCACTGTTTGACCCCCCCAAGCCCAAAATACGGGTAATAATATAAGTTAATATAATTTAATATTATACATTACATTTACTTTTATGGAAATAGCATACATAAACAATGTTTTCCTTCCGGCTGTGCTCCAATAAGCAAATGGCTCCATACTAAATGTTTCAGGGTATGATAAAAAACAAATAGGGACTTAAACAAATCCGGCGTACCAAGCACCTGTTTGTTTAAGTCCCGAAGTTAATTCACTTTATATACACTTGCATTCTTTTATAAAAACTTAACCTTTGGTCCGGCTGCAGTATCCTCCACAACAATACCCATGGCCTTGAGCTCATCCCTGATTTCATCGGAACGCTTCCAGTTTTTTTCGGCTCTGGCCTGCTGTCTATCGTCAACCAGCTTCTGAACCTCCGGACTTATTTCCGGGCCGCTTTCCCCGGCCTTCTTTTTATCGAAATCAAAACCGAATATTTTATTCATTTTGGTCAGCAGCTCGAATATCTGCGGTGATTTCTTGCCGTATCTTACGGCATTCCAGGCTATTCCCAGAGCTTTGGGTATATTCAGATCGTCGTTTACCGCTTCTTCAAAATCACTGAGGAATTCATTTATTACAGCAGCATCAACCTTGTCCGTTCCATCCTTGTGAGCCAGCGCCCCTTCAACAAATCTGTCATAGGATACCTGAGCCGACTGCATAACCTCCCAGGTAAAATTGAGTTTGTTTCTGTAATGTGCATTCAGGCACATGTATCTGAATGCCAGCGGATCAAAGCCCTTCTTTTTCAGGTCATCAATGGTATAGGTATTGCCAAGGCTCTTGGACATCTTTCCGTTATTGACCATCATGAACTCACCGTGCATCCAGTAGTTGACCGCAGGATCGCCCAGCAGAGCTTCAGACTGTGCTATTTCATTTTCATGGTGTACAGGGATATGGTCCACTCCCCCTGTGTGAATATCAAAGACATCACCGAGATATTTTCTACCCATTGCCGAGCACTCTATATGCCAGCCCGGATATCCCATTCCCCACGGACTCGGCCACTGCATGATATGTTCCTTTGGAGCCTTCTTCCAGAGAGCGAAATCAGCCGGGTGATGTTTTTCTTCATTAACTTCGACTCTGGCTCCGGCTATCTGATCCTCAAGATTTGCTCTGGACAGTTTTCCATAGCTCTCGAATTTCTGTATGTCAAAATATATACCGTCGCTGGTTTCATAGCCAAAACCCTTGTCTACAAGGCCGTTAACAAAATCCAGCATTTCTGATATATGTTCGGTAGCTTTTGGTACGATTTCGGGAACCTCAATATTGAGCGCCTTAATGTCCTTCATAAACACATCGGTATAGTACTCGGCAATTTCCCAGGGAGTCTTTTTCTGTTCACGGGCCCCCTTCATCATTTTATCTTCGCCGTCATCCTCATCCGACACAAGGTGGCCCACGTCAGTGATATTCATTACATGCTTGAGGGAATACCCGTTATACTCCAGTACCCTTCTGAGCATATCCATGAATACATAGGTTCTCAAATTGCCGATATGGGCAAAATTATATACGGTGGGACCGCAGGAATATATTCTGACCTCTTTATCATTTATTGGCTTAAACTCTTCCTTTTTTCTTGACAGTGTATTGTAAACCTTCATCCTTGCCCTCCATCCCCGTGTTTCACGCGGTAATAAAATTTCTGCTGCATCTGTTGTTTTATAATTTTATTTCATCTAATGTGATTATTTTTTATTGTTGTCACCGTTTTCTTTTTCTTCTTCCTCCCTGGCTTTCAGCTTTGCACGCAAACCGTCATCACCGGTTTTGCAGCACTGCTGTTCCACATGCTGGATTCTGCTTTCCAGTCTGCATATTTCCTGTGAAATCGGGTCTGGCATATGTATCTGATCCAGCGATTCGGAAGGACTGATAATTCTCTGGCTGCCTTTCTTGACAGTTCTCCCCTTAACTCCGACTACGGTTGAATAGGGCTCAACCTCAAAGGCCACAAAAGTATTGGCACCGATAGTCGAATTGTCCCCGATTGTAAAAGGCCCGAGAACTTTGGCTCCCGCACCTATGAGCACATTGTTTCCGACCGTAGGATGACGTTTTGCGCCCTTATCCTTGCCTGTTCCCCCAAGGGTTACTCCATGATAAATAGTGCAATAGTCACCGATCTCCGCCGATTCACCAATTACAACACCCATGCCGTGGTCAATAAACAGGCCTTTGCCTATTTTGGCACCGGGATGGATTTCAATTCCTGTAAAATGCCGTGCAAACTGCGATATAAATCTGGCTGTGAAAAATCTTCTCTTCCTGTAAAACCAGTGCGCAGCCTTATGATAAACCAGCGCGTGAAAGCCCGGGTAAAGCAGTATTACCTCCAGGGTACTTTTGGCGGCAGGATCCCGTCTTGCTATTAATCTGGCATCATCAAGTAATTTGCCCATATTTTCGTCCTTTATATATATTGTTTGCAGGCAAATATGCCTGCAGCGCTATTCTTATACAGTATATTCCGGTAAAAATAACCTGATACATTGCACATTTCAACGGCCTTTAACAACCTGTCCATAAAATGCGGAATAAGTGCGGTATCGGTTATAGACATTTTAACAGTTTTAAAATTCTATGTAAATAAGGACGTGAGACAACTTTTTTGAACAAAGCGAAGGGGCATTTCTGCCCCCTATGCTTTTAAGTAATTCCCAAAATGGCGTCCCCAGTATTTTGACACCTAGCCCAAGCTAGGTGGGTGTCCCGGTGGCATTTTCAGTCTTCCTTCGCCGTTGCACAACGTTCTCGCCGTGTGTCGGAATTAACCAAGGCCTGACATAGAATACCAGACAGCAGACTCCCTTATTACAGATGTAGGTTCAAAATAAAAGGTTTTATTCGCTCATTTCAGGATATCTTATTAACTTGGAAAA
>JAEVZU010000136.1 GCA_023392075.1 Bacillota bacterium
AATTATCTGGTGGCATATCAACATTTATGTGATGACACCGGCCTGGTATGCACCGGCGATATTGTTAAATACATCCGTAAGGTCGGATGTATTCAGTATGACCCGCTGGATGTGGTAGGACGGAATCCGGATCTGGTATTGCAGTCCCGCTGCAGTAAATACCTGAAAGGTGACATTGAACAATATCTTTATAAAGATAGAGTTCTCTTTGACGTGTGGGATAAAAATATGTCCGTATGCCCGGTTGAGGATTGGCCCTATTTTGGGAGATTCAGAAAAAGATATTTAAGCTGGTGTAATGAGTATACAGATACCATAAATGCAATTGTAAAATATTTGGGAAAAAATGAGTTTGCCTGTTCCTCGGATTTTAAATTTGAAGAAAGGGTTGACTGGCATTACGGTCCTCAGAGACTTGCAAAAGCAGCCCTGGAGTGTATGTGTTATGCGGGACTTGCGGTAGTACACCATAAAAAGGGGACAAGAAGATACTACTGTTTATCTGATAAATTCATTCCTAAAAAGTATTTTAATATGAAAGATCCAAATGCAACCGAGGAAGAATATTTCAAGTGGGGAGTGTTACGCAGGATTAATAGTATCGGTTTGCTGTGGAACAGGCAGAGTGATGCCTGGCTTGGCATAAAGGATTTAAAAAGCGGACAAAGAAATGATGCTTTCAATGCCCTGCTGAAGGAGAGAAAGATCCATGAAATTATGGTAGATGGCATAGAGTACCCTTTGTATATTGCAGCCGGGAATCTTAAACTTCTGCAATCCTCTAAAAACAAGCCTATCGAAAGCAGCTGCGTTCGAATCATTGCACCTTTGGACAATTTGCTTTGGGACAGAAAGCTGATTAAGGAATTATTTGATTTTGATTACAAATGGGAGGTTTATACTCCCGCTGCCCAGCGGAAGTATGGGTATTACGTTTTGCCTGTTCTTTACGGCAGCAAATTTATCGGAAGAATTGAAATGGAAACCGATAAAAAAAACAAAACATTGAATGTCAAAAATTTTTGGGCTGAAAATGAAGGGGATGTATCGTTATATAAAGATAATATTGTTTCGGGAATAAACAGGTTTGCCGGATATAATCGCAGTGATAAGGTAAAAATTTGCTTTGTTATATGATTGAAACATTTAGCAGTATATCCGGCGGAAATAGTGCCGCAGAGAAACTTAACCGTCCAGTTCTCTATAATAAAGAACACCATTGCTCAAAATATATATTCTATCATCATCGGCGTGAACCGAAAAATACTGAATATCAAAAGGTACCGATTCCTTCTGCCAAGCAGTGCCGTTTTTATAGGTATAAACAGTATGATAATCATTTGCAACAAATTGGCTTCCGGTCCAGATTACCGAAATTAATGACGAATTTACTCCATCTGCGGCTTTTGTCCAGTTCCTGCCGTCAGGTGATTTAAATATGGTACCGTCCGAACCTGCAACACTATATTGGCCGTCAACGAACATAACCTTGAGAAATGTGCCTGAATAGTCTTTTATATGTATCCGTTTCCAATTTAAACCGTCTGCCGAAAAGTCAATTTGACCGTAAAGGTTGCGGGCAATATAGCTATTGTTTCCCAAAATTATTTCACTATAGTAATTTGGCATTCTTTTAGAAGTCCAGTTAATTTTATCGGTAGAAATTGCTGTTCCGTTCTTGCCGGCAATGATATATACCGCGCCATTGCTGGAAAAAGCGGATATGCTGCCGACATCCTTGTATATCTGGCTGTCATTTTCAAATGTTTTTGTATCCCAGTTAATGAGATCCTGGGAAGTAGAAATTGAGGTATAATTAAAGGAAGTATATTCCTTTCCGTTCCAGTTCAAATTCTGGGCCCATATACCGTCCGGGAGCTTATTTTGTTTTTTCCAGTTTGATCGGTCGTCAGAGGTATAAATGTAACTCTGTCCGTAAATGTCATTTTCAATGGCAATGTATTGTTTGCCGTTCCACAATTTAGGGGAGTGATGTTCACCTCCGACCTGTTTCCAGTTGATCCCGTCCGATGAATATTGAATCAAGCCCGATTCACCAACTAAAATAAACTGACCGTCGTTATAAATAATATCCCTGATACGGAAATTCTCAATATTCTGATTTAATACCATGTCCCACTTTAAACCGTCCCTGGAGTTGTAAACAGTCGGTCCGTAATAAAAGCCGGGACGGGTGAAGTTATTGCAGGCCATTAAATAATATTCACCGTTATAAGCAAGGTGAACCGAGCTTGTATCGCCGTTTAGCGCAAAACTGCCGGCTTTTTTGAATTTTATGCCGTCAGTGGTAGTGTAATTTATCATTTTGCCTTCCGCAAAAGGACTGACACCGGTGAACTCCAATTGATTGATGATAAACTGTTTCCCATCCCATATAATATTTTCACAGTAGCTTACATAAATTTTATTGGAGTTTTTATCCATCGATTTAGTGCTCAGGGTTTTGAAGTTCCAGCTGTAACCATTGTTTGAGGTTGCTGCGTATACCCCGGAAGTATAGCTGAGATTATCGGTTTCTGCCGAGGTTGATCCAAAAGTGAGAAAAAATTTACCGTTCCAGGCTATTTTATTGAAAGAGGGCTTGTTTTTTATGACTTTTACCTGCCATATACGGCCATTCAGTGAGGTGCATATTTCACCGTTATTTCCGACTGTTACATAAACCTTACCGTTCCAGATAACATCGTTTACTGCACTTTCAGCTCCGGTATCCGAGACCTGCCAGTCCAGTCCATCCCTGGAAGTAAGAATTTCTCCCGGTTTATCTGTAAAAGCTGCAAAAAGCTTCCCTCCATAAATTACTTTCCTAATTGAACCGGCAGTTGCCGGTTTTACAACAGTCCAGCTGAAACCGTCGGTTGAATGCAGTATTGTTCCTTTATCACCAACGACAACTATACTGTCTTCGCTGCAGGCGATATCAAACAATTCATTGGGGGATTCCACAGGCAGACTGGTATTGGTAGTCCAACTGGAACCATCCGGTGAGCTTCTGATGGTTCCTCCATATCCGGCCGCTATGTAAAGTTTCTTGTTGAAACAGGCTATTTTATTAAGATTTACCGTTGAAACTGCCGGACTGATTTGCCACTGCAGCTCTGAGCCTTCAACTTCGAATTCTGTTTTAATAGCGGAAGTATCTTCTTTGACTGCGTTGACAGGGGTAAATATAGAAATTAGAATTAAAAGGCCTAGAACAACAGGAATAAGTTTTTTCATGTGATTGGAATCCTCCCAAAGCCATATCTCAGGCTGTAAACCAGAATCTGGCCCGCAACGCTTTAATTGTACTATTTCCGAAATGACAAAACCAGGTAATTTATATTAAATTTGTAATACAAATCTGATTAAACCATAGATAATAGTGATAATTTCTCATAAAATAAAAAATAACGGCCTGGTAAAGTTTTCTGAAAAATAAATAAGTACAATTTGAATGGGGGATTTGCATGAACAGAAGTTCGTTTAATATGATCAGTTTTGGTTTTTTATTTTTAATGATAGACTTTCGTATTCAGAATTTTGACATATTACCTGATATCATAGGATATATATTGTTTGCAGTTGGTTTCCATGCATTGACTCCCTATAGTGAATATTTCAGAAAGGCTTCACATGTTAACATTCCTTTACTTGTTGGTTCAATACTTGACATATATAAATTCCCCGCATCATCGCCTTCACAGGCAGGCGGAGTTTCCTTTGATTTTGGGGCTTTTGGCTTTTTAGCCATTCCGATTATCATTGCTATATGTGTATTAAGCATATTAGTTGTATACTTTATGTTCCAGGGAATCATTGAGATGGCTCTGACCAAGGGCCTGGGCAGTCTTGCCGATGAAGCAGGCAGAAGGTGGAAGGAGTATTTGTATTTACAGATTGCCATTCTCTTTTCGTTTATAGTGATCTTTCTGCCTGTCATAGGGATAGCTTATATCATAGCTCTGGCAATAATTTCATTAATAATAATTTTTGCTATAATGAGATTTATGAGGGTCTGCGGAGAAAATTTATAATAAGGGAGAAGTACGGATGATAAATGAAAGATTGGTTAAGCAAATACAGTTTATAACCGAAATTGACAAGCTAAAAAAAATATTCCGGCAGAATGTTGTCATTGGAACTACACGAAATGAGAATGATGCTGAACATTCCTGGCACATGGCAGCAATGGCTGTTCTTCTGTCGGAGTATTCCGCCGACAGAAACCTGGATATGCTGAAAGTCTTAAAACTGGTGCTTGTTCATGATCTTGTTGAAATAGATGCGGGAGATACCTTCTGTTATGATGAGAAGGGTTATGAAGACAAGGCTGAGCGTGAGGAGAAAGCAGCCCGGCATTTATTCCATTTATTGCCGGAGGATCAGGCGGAGGAAATTTACAGCCTTTGGAGGGAATTCGAAGAGCTCGGTACTGCGGAAGCCCGATTTGCCGCATGTATGGACAGGCTGCAGCCACTGATACTGAATTACAGTACAAACGGCCACACCTGGCAGAAACCCGGCGTCACAAGCGAGAAGGTTATTAAGCGGAACAGTATGCTGAAAGAGCACGCACCGGAGTTATGGCAGCTTGCCAGAGAAATTATTGAAACATCGGTTGAAAAGGGTATACTGAAAAGATAACATACTATCGTTACAAAAATCTTGTCAATATTAAAACGGAGGCTGAAGCATGTTTAAGGAAATGAGAAAAAGTGACAGACAGATCAGTACTGAAGAGGCGACGAAACTGCTGGAGGAGGCCCAATTCGGAGTTCTTTCAACAGTTGGAGAAAACGGGTATGCATACGGGGTTCCACTGAATTATGCATATTCTGACGGCAGTATTTATTTTCACTGCGCACAGGAAGGTGCTAAAATAAGTAATATTGCTTACAACAACAAGGTTTCTTTTTGCGTTACGGGCAATACCGAACCCATTCCAGATAAATTCAGTTACAGATATATAAGTACAATTGTATTTGGAGGTTGTACCGAAGTTAGCGGAGCTGAAAAGGAAGCAGCCCTGATTGCCATACTGAAAAAATATTCCGGAGAATTTATGGAAAAAGGGATGAAGTATCTGAAAAACGATATAAACATTACCAAAGTAATGAAAATAAGTATTGAACATATAACTGGCAAAGCCAGAAGGTAATGACCAAAAGCAAAAATTCCAAATTATTATAGAATAAAAATTCTTTTAAACCAAATAATATTTATGAAAGTTAATTATATTAAAATATTTGGAGGAATTAAAAACATGAAAGCTACCAAGATGGATCATCCAAATCAAGGAATAAAATGTGTAGTTAATACTTGCACCTACTATTTGCAGGGAGATCACTGCTCAGCTGATAAAATAGAAGTTCAGCCAAGGAATGCTTCAAATTCGGAGGAAACAGACTGCTCGACCTTTGCTCCGGGAGCAAGTATTTAAACCCTCACAAGAGGCTGATGTAAAACGTATAAATATACAAACTTGAGGGGAAAAGTGCGGTTTTACATTCATTTAGGAAAAGTGAATGTAAAATTTGGGCCTTAACGTTTGGCACACAAGCAGCTTTTCTATAGGGAGTGTCGTAAAATGAATGATAATTCATTTTACGACACTCCCTTGAATTTTTTATACATATACAGTAACATTTAAAGAATGGGTTTGTAAAATTACATAAGGCGGGAGGCATATCTTTATGAAATACTTCGAAATATTTGATGCTGACAATAAAACAATCAAAATGTCCAGAATCATTTTAGGGGGAGTTTATTTTGGTACAACCTTGACCAAAGCACAGTCCTTCGAATTAATGGATAAATACTTGGAGTATGGCGGCAATACTTTTGATACTGCCAGGGTTTATTGTGATTGGCTCGAAAATGGTCATTCAGCCAGTGAACGTACTATAGGTGAGTGGATAAAGTCCAGAAATAACAGAAAAGAAATAATTCTGGTTACAAAAGGAGGTCATCCCGCAGCAGAAGGTATATCCCGTCTATCAAAAGATGATATTCTAAGTGATATGGACAGGAGCCTTGAGACTTTACAAACTGATTATGTTGATTTATACCTTTTACATAGAGATGATGCAAGTGTACCTGTATACGAAATAATAGATACTTTGCATATGCTGGTCCGTGAGGGTAAGGCAAGAGCGGTGGGGGTTTCAAACTGGACCTGTGAAAGAATCAAGGAAGCCAATGCCTATGCCGGGAAAAACAATAAAACAAAGCTTGCAATTTCACAGATTCAGTGGAGTCTGGCCGAATGTTTCCCTTATAATTTTAATGATCCGACCCTTGTCTGTATGAATCCTAAAGAGTATCAGCAATACCTGGAGATGGGAATGCCTGTCATGGCTTATTCTTCACAGGCTAATGGCTTGTACTCCAAAGCAAATGAACAGGGGCTTGAGTATGTTCCTGCTAAACTCCAAAAATTTTTGACACTGGAAAACATAAACCGCTATAATAATTTACTCAAGCTGTGCCGGAGAAAAGGCTACAGCAGGACTGCCGTGGCATTGAACTATATTATGGACAACAAGCTGAACGGGTCGGCCATTATAGGCTGCACAAATCTGGAGCAGCTTGATGATTGCTTGAAAGCAACCGAGATCAGCCTTACTGAAGAAGAAATTAACAGCCTGGTTTAGAGTTGTATATTTGATTATGTGATATTATTTGTGTAAAATATTATATAATAAATTGACTTTGGCATATAAAATATAAATATATAATATTTTTCAGGGGTACTATGAGGGGAATAAATATAAGCAGTGTAATGCTGCTGATAATCATGGCATGGAATCTTTCTATATTGATTTTTACCAGATTCCTAAGCTCAAAAGACAAGAAAAACTCAGGTGTGATCGCACTTATAAACTTGGCTGCCAATATACTTCTGATTGCAGGCCTCGTTTATTTTTCAACAGTAATAGGAATTACCGGCTACAACATTAGATCAGACAGAATCCCAAAAGAATTTGATGGATATAAAATATTACAGATATCCGATTATCATACCGGCAGTTTTTATGGAGGACCGGGCAGGCTTATTGAAAAAGTAAAGAAGGAAAAGCCTGATATTATAGTAATTACCGGTGATCTCATTGATGAGGACCGGGTAAATTTTAAACAGATAGGGGAGCTGATAGTACAATTGGTTGCAGTTGCTCCTGTCTATTCGGTTTCAGGTAATCACGATGTATGGTACGGGGATTTTGAAGGTCTTCAAAAGTATCTGGAGCAGCTTGGAGTAAATTTGCTGGAGAACGGTAAAGAGGTACTTCAGAGGGGAAATGCCGGAATAAACCTGTTCGGGATCGGAGACCCGGAGACCTGGAATGACAAAAATGCGGAGCATCTCCTTCAAAAGGAAATAGGCAGGTTAAAACCTGACAAAGGCTATAATATTCTTTTATTTCACAGGGCAAACATGTTTGATACCGTCAAGGGTAATGGCTTTCAACTGGTGCTTTCGGGACATATGCACGGCGGACAGCTTCAAATCCCTTTTGTTGGCGGCCTGGTTTCACCTCATAAAAACCACAGATGGCTTCCCAAATATACTGACGGCAAATGGAGTGCCGACGGAACCACTATGATAGTCAGCAGAGGGTTGGGGAATAATGCTCCTGTTCCAAGACTGCTGAATCCACCGGAGATTGTTGTGGTAACACTTGAAAGTAAAAATTAGAAATCCGGCTGTTAAATCCTGCTGGGCCAGACAAAAATGAAAATTGAACATCTGTTCGGTTTGTGTTATAATTACCATACTATTGTAATGGCCGGTGTTAAGGATAAAGTATGGAAAAAGCTCAGATAAAAATTTCAATAAGAAATCTTGTGGAACTTGTATTGAGGTCCGGGGATATTGACAACAGGCTTGTCTCTTCCAACCGTATGCTGGAGGGTACCAGAATCCATCAGAAAATACAGAAGGAAAGCGGAGACAAGTACGCAAAGGAAGTATACCTGTCCTTCGATTATCAGCTGGAAGGCTTCACTATCAAGCTTGAGGGCCGGGCTGACGGAATAATAACCGAACCTGAAGGTATAGTCATCGATGAGATAAAGTCAACTGCAAGGCCGCTGGAATATATAGATGAGGAATTCAGTCTCCTGCATTGGGCACAGGCAAAGTGTTATGCCTTTATTTATTGTGTCCAAAATGAGCTTAAGGATATTTTTGTTCAGCTTACATATTTCCAGATAGATACCGAGGAGAAGAAAATAATCCGAACCCCCTTTACCTTTCAGGAGCTTCAGGAATTTATGAGCGGGCTTTTGGACAAGTACCTTGTATGGGCAAGTATGTCCGACAGCTGGAATACTCTGCGGGATATGTCAATCAGGGAGCTCAGGTTTCCCTTTGAAAATTACCGTAAAGGACAGAGAGAACTGGCTGTTGCAGTATATAAAACAATAGTACAGGAAAAAAAGCTTTTTGTTCAGGCCCCAACTGGGATAGGAAAAACCATATCCACCGTTTTCCCGGCAGTAAAAGCCTTTGGGGAGCAGCACATATCAAAAGTTTTCTATCTGACGGCAAAAACCATAACAAGACAGGTTGCTGAGGAGGCTTTTACAAAAATGAGAGCAGCCGGACTAAAATTCAGAACCCTGACACTGACTGCCAAGGAAAAGATATGCTTCAGGGATGAAGTCAGCTGCAATCCTGATTTTTGCGAGTATGCAAGGGGCCATTATAACAGGGTTAATGATGCCTTGACCGATATATTGAAAAATTCTGAATACCTGACAAGGGAAATTATTGAAGAATACGCCCGAAAGCACAGGGTATGTCCCTTTGAATTTGCTCTGGATCTGTCGCTTTGGGCAGACTGCATCATATGTGACTACAACTATGTGTTTGATCCCAGGGTATATCTCAAGAGATTTTTTCTGAACAATGACGGTGATTATGCCTTCCTGGTAGACGAGGCTCATAATCTTGTAGACAGGGCAAGGGAGATGTTTTCGGCCCAAATAAGCAAAGCTGCTTTTTTTGAAGCAAAGAAAGCCATGAAAAATCACCAGCCAAAGATAGTAAAATGTCTCAACAGGATTAATACGTATATGGTTGCGCTGCGAAAGCAGTGCGGTGAAGAGGGATTTATTATTCATAAAAGTGAACTGAGTGATCTCTATAGACTTCTTAACAACTTTATAACTGAAGCCGAGGAATGGGTAGTAAAAAACCAGAACAAGAATATTGAAGGCTTTGACCAGCTGCTTGAAGTATATTTCAATGCTATCTCCTTTTTGAAGATTTCAGAGTTTTTTGACCACAGATATGTCACATTTATCGAAGCAGGCCGAAGTGAAGTAAGGGTCAAGCTGTTTTGCATAGATCCCTCCTACCTGCTGGCCGAAGCAGTCAAGAGAGGCAAGACGGCGGTTTTCTTTTCGGCAACACTGACGCCGCTGAATTATTTTATGGACATCCTGGGCGGTGACAGCGAGGACTATAATATCAATCTGTGTTCTCCCTTTGATAACAGGAAACTCTGCCTGCTGGTGGAGGGCGGAGTATCGACCAAATACAAAAACCGGGATAACAGCTATGACTCCATTGTAGAAATAATAAAGACTGCGGTTGGGAAGCGCAAGGGAAATTACCTTGTTTATTTTCCCTCCTACAAATATATGAACGAAGTATATTCAAGATTTTTGGAGAAATATCCTGAAATTGAGACCTTTATTCAGGAGAGCTCCATGACGGAGGAAGAAAGAGAGAGCTTTCTGAATAGGTTCCAGCCTGACAAAACCGCTTCCATGGTATGCTTCGGAGTCCTTGGGGGAATATTTTCAGAAGGTATTGATTTAAAAGGTGACAGGCTGATCGGAGCAATAATTATAGGGGTCGGCCTGCCGCAAATCAGTGTGGAACAGGATATCATCATGGATTATTTTCAAAGGAAAAACGGGAGGGGCTATGAAAATGCCTATATGTATCCTGGAATGAACAAGGTGCTGCAGGCCGCCGGACGGGTCATACGCTCCGAAAACGACAGGGGAATGGTTCTGCTGGTGGATGAGAGGTTCTCTCATAGAACGTACAAAAATCTATTCCCAAAGCATTGGGAACACTCTATAGGAATAAGAAGCACAGGGGAGCTTCAGGCCAGACTTGAACAGTTTTGGAAGGAAGGATGATTTGAATTTTTTTGACACGATAAAAAGCAAGTACGGTATAGATTTAAATACCGAGCAAAGGAATGCCGCATGCCATGTAACTGGTCCGGCGCTGATTCTGGCAGGGCCGGGTTCTGGAAAGACAACGGTAATAACCGCAAGGGCGGCATACTTGATCCTGGAAGCAGGTGTTGACCCAAAGAGTATATTGACCTTGACCTTTAATAAGGCTGCCCAATTGGAAATGGATAAGCGCTTTAACAGGCTTTATGGCTCTGAAATCCATGAAAAAGTACATTTTGCCACACTGCACAGTTTTTGCAACAGAGTTGTACGGGATTATGAAGGGATGAAAGGCCGGACACTGAAGCGCATTGAAGGAAATGACCAGGATATAAGCAAGCACCAGCTGCTCAAGGATATTTACCATAATATAAATAATTCAAAGATCAGTGATGATGAGCTGGAAAATCTTATAAATGAAATTGGGCTTGTTAAAAACAGTCTTATAAAGGATTTTGAAGAATTGGACTTCAGCACCAAAAGATTTTCCCGGATATACAAGGCCTATGAAGATTATAAGAAAAGTAATCTTCTGATTGATTTTGACGATATGCTGACCTATGCTTTCAATATACTGTCAAAATACCCCGCCCTGCTTCAGCGGTACAGAAACAGGTACGGCTATATCCAGGTAGATGAAGGACAGGATCTTTCAAAAATACAGTTTGAGATAATAAAACTATTGTCTGCTCAAAAAAGCAATCTGTTTATGGTGGCCGATGATGATCAGTCAATATATGGCTTCCGGGGGGCAGAACCCGGAAATATCCTGGATTTTGAAAAGCAATTTGAAGGCTGCAGAATATTCAGACTTGAAAACAATTACCGTTCTTCCGAAAATATTGTAAAGCTCAGCAGCAGTTTTATAAAACAAAACAAAAACAGGTATGAAAAAAATCATATAACCTGTAATTTGGCTGCTAAGGACCCGGAAATAGCCAAAGTCAAGGATCAGCAGGAACAGTTGAAGTATATTTTGGACAGGCTTAAATCCCACATACATGACTTGAAAAGCGGAAATGAAGGCGGGAGAAGAAAAAAGCAAATCGCTGTTCTGTACAGAAACAACCTGTCTTCAATCCTTATAGCCGATTTGCTGGATAGAAACCAACTGTCCTTCAGGGTACGGCAAAACAGGCTCTACTTTTTTAAGCACTGGCTGGTCCAGGAGGTTACGGCGTTTTTGCACTTCGCACTTGATCCTCAGGATGCGGAGGCCTTCTCAAAGATATATTATAAAATGAACAGGTACATATCAAAGGCAATGCTGGAATGCGCTTTGGCAGAAAACGGGGGCAAGCCGGTTATTGACTGCATTATGAATGGTGTGGAACTTAAACCTTTTCAGATAAACAGTTTGCGGGAATTGAAAAGGGAGTTTTCAAACCTGGCAAAAAAACGGCCCTGGAGTGCCCTGGAATACATAAAAACCAATTTTAATTATCTGGACAGCATTAAGGAATACTGCCGGCTTGCAGGGCTTTCTTTCGAATACCTCTGGAGACTGTTTGATATTCTCCAGGGGATTGCCTGCAGCTGTCAGACCCTGGTGGAGTTCCTGGACAGGCTTACGGAATTGGATAACCTCTTTGAAGGGAAGAATGAAAAGAAAGAGCAGGAAACGGATTTGGAGATTACCCTTAGCACAATGCATTCCTCAAAAGGGCTGGAATATGACTGTGTATTCATCATAGACCTTATAAACAGTGAGCTTCCGGGTGACAAGGTGCTTGAAAGGGCCTCCGAAACAAAAGACATGACGGTACTGGAGGAAGAGAGAAGGCTGTTTTATGTAGGTATGACCAGGGCCAGGCAAGAACTGTACCTGATATATCCTGCTTCTGCCAACCTTGAAAAGCCTATGCCTTCAGTATTTGTACAAGAGGTTAAAGGTCTCATAAAAAATGATTTTGCTGCAGGTTTGGGAGAAGGAGTTATTGTAAGGCATTCCAGATTTGGAAGAGGTGCCGTTATAGCAATGGATCCTGCAGATCAGCCAAATCCTTTATCTGGACAGACGGTAGAAATCAAATTCTTTAACGGAATGGTCAAAAAGCTGGATTTGCAGCTTTGCCTTGAAAACAGGATACTTGAAATTGAAAAATTAAAGTATTGAATTTCATAATTTATATGATACTAATACTGATTGAAAGCTTGTGCAGCAGCAAATCTTTTGTTATTATTAATAAATTAATATGGAGGAAAATAACAAATGATCGAGAAGTACTACCCTGATTTATATTATGACAGCATCAGACATATAGACCTGGATATGCTTGAAAAAAAAGGCATAAAGGGCTTCATACTGGACATAGACAATACACTTGTCCCGATGCACAGTAAGGACGCTGACCAAAATGCCATAACCTGGATCGGAGAACTTAAAGAAAGAGGCTTCAAGGTTTGTATTTTATCCAATGCAGCTGAGAAGAGGGTTGTGAGGTTCAACAAGGATATTGCGGTAACAGCAATCCATAGAGCATACAAACCCTCAGGCAGGGCATTTTTAAAAGCGGCTGATATCCTTGAACTTGAACCGGAAAGCATTGCAGTTGTGGGAGACCAGATATTTACCGACATCCATGGCGGAAATAAAGCCAATATGCTCACAATACTTGTCAAACCCATAGATAAAAAGGAAATTCTGTATGTGAGAGTTAAGCGGTGGCCTGAAAAGTTAATCCTTGCCGGTTATATGAAAAAACTTGAGCATCAGCTCAAGAGAAGAGAGCTGTGGAAGAAAAACAGGCTGGTTATGGAAAAGGCCAGATATAAAAAATAATTAATGGGGAGAGGAGCTTTTATATGAATCTTGTAGAAACCGTCAATGGCAAAACCGGACTTCTGGGTCTGATCGGCTGCCCGGTGGAGCATACAAAATCCCCGTACATTCATAATACATTATTCAGAGAATTTAATATAAATGCAATCTATGTACCTGTACATGTTAACGAGGGGGAGCTGGAAAGGGCGGTTAACGGTATGAAAGCTCAGAATTTCATTGGTTTTAACGTTACAGTACCTTATAAGAAGGAAATCATTAAATATCTTGATGATATTTCAAATGATGCTCTCCTGATGGGTGCCGTCAATACTGTCAAGAATACAGACGGCAGACTGAAGGGGTATAACACGGATGCAGAAGGGTTTGCAAGAGATTTCAAGGATGCTTTTGAAACCGGTTTTGCAGGTAAAAAGGTTGTACTGCTTGGAGCGGGAGGCACTGCAAGGGCCCTGGCAGTGAGGCTGGCAGCTGAAGGAGTAAGGCAGCTGACTATTGTCAACAGAACCCTGGCCAATGCACAGAATATCGTTGAACTTGTAAAAAACAATTTTGGCAGTATTGTTACAGGCATTGTTCCGGAAGACCCGGAATTTTCAGCTTGCTTCAAAAGCGGTGATATAGTAATTAATACCACCCCGGCAGGAATGAGTACATATGAGGCTAAAATCCCGTTTGACTGCAGCTTTGAATTCCAAAGGCATCAGCTGGTATATGATATTATTTATACACCCCGAAAAACTGAGTTTCTTAAACAGGCGGAATTGAGCGGCTGCAAAGTGCGAAATGGTTTTGGAATGCTGATAAATCAAGGAATATCTGCCTTTGAGATTTGGACAGGCAAATCTGTTTCCAAAAATCATGCTGTTGAAATATTAAATCTTATAAATAAATTAGAGGATTTATAGAATAAGTACCGAATAATTTAAAAGATAAAAAGATTATATTTGTATTAATTTAGTATAATGCAAGTGATTTGTATAAGGAGGATAGAAATGGTTATTATAAAAAATTATATGGAAGAAGTAGTCTTAAATTTAATGGAAGGTGTTCTTGACGATATAAATATGTGTAAATGTGAGCTGTGCGTCATGGATATTGCAGCCCTTGCATTAAATGACTTGCCTCCAAAATACATAGCAACTGAAAAAGGAGAGCTGTATTCAAAGGCAAATGCTCTTAGAAACCAGTTTGAAGTAGATGTTATAGCAGCTATTACAAAGGCTGCCGTACTTGTGAAAAGATCGCCGAGACACAAGTAATTTATTGCATAATATTACATAAAGGCTTAATAATTATTCAAATAAATAAGGCGTTAGCAGGTTTAGACCTGTCTGACGCCTTATTATTTAATATAAGACCTAAGGTTTGTCTTTTCCGTTTCCCTTTGAATCCGTTTCTGAATTGGAAGGGTTTTTCGCAGTGGATCTTGCGGGTTTTCTTGTGGATTTGGAGGGTTTGTCTTCATCATCCTGTCGTTTAGGCACAAACAACTCAGAAGGCGTAGCTATTCCACCCACTGATTTAAAGTACCGGGAAACGATATCTTCGGCTGGAAGGGATTCCTTGGAATCAATATTAATAATTTTTCCGTTATATTCATAAAACCATCCGCCGTTAATTATCTTGTCCTCACCGTCCAGCCTGAAGGAATTAAAATTGGCGGCTGAGATGTTGATCACACCTGAGGTCAGCTTTAAAGCATCACTTAACGTCATATTTGTTATGATGTTTTCAAAGGCGTAATTTATTACTGAATTAAATTTGGGGAGATATTGGATATTCAGCTTTTGCCCCATAAACTCCTTTATAAATTTGACCTGCATTTCCGTTCTCTTGATATCACTGCCGTCATAGAACTTTCTCAATTCCTTCAATTCCTCACGGGAATAAAGTCTTTCATTGGGCTTTCTAAATCTCAGCAGTTGTTCAACCTTGTCACCGTCAAGGAGCTGGTAACCTTTCTTTAAATTAATGTACAAATCCTGAGTAGGATCCCTGTACCTTAAATCAGCGGGCACATCAAAACTGACTCCACCCAGCATATCGGTTATTTTCTTTATGGAAGAGATATTGATGTGAACATAGTAATTAATATTGATACCTGTCAGGTTACTTACTATTTCAGCCGCGTACATGGCACCGTCATGCTCTCTGCCGCCTGCCGCATATGCTGCATTGATTTTAGGCAGAATATTGTTTCTGAGTTTGACATGCGTATCACGGGGAATGGTAACAATACTTATCTGCTTTGTATCGGGATTATAGTTTGCAACCATCATCGAATCGGTATTACCGCTTGCTTTATCACCGACAAGTACGAGAAAATTCATAGGATCGTTTTTCTTAGTACCGCTTAGCCCGTTTAGTATTTGGGGTATAGGGGTATCAGAGCCCGGCTCGGGAGCAATATTGTTTATATAAAACATAAAAAACGTTCCAAGTGCAAAAAGAAACGTTCCAATTATCAGTGTAGTTATATAAGTAAACTTTCTTGTGTTCATTTCAGACCTCATTAGTATATATTATTTTATCATCATAGAATTATATCATAAAATATAGTATATACCATATATTATGACCAATCTTTTTATAAAAATAAGTTAACTTAATATGTCGGCAGTAATCCTTCAGTACCAGTAATGTAACATATTATGTTTACACAACATAATATATCTTAGAGCGCTTATAGCTTTTCTAAGGGAGGAATAGGACTTGGATTACATGGATATTGACAGGTTGAAGAACCTATTTTCAGATATGCTTAGGAATCAACATACCTTGAGAAGTATGGATCTTGGAGTAGACGGAAAACTTATGGCAGTCGGCTATAAACCATACTGGACCAGCCGGCAGGATTCCAAGATTGAAACACTTGAACTTAACTTTCTCAGCAGTAACGGAGTGATGGTTCCAATTATACTCCGGAATGTTGTTAATTATGAGCTATACCCTAAAGAGGGCAGAAAAAATAAAAATTACAGGGCAAACATGATCGAACTGATGCTTTTATCACCATACATGCTTGCAAGAAATTCAAAGGATGTATACGACAAAATAAAACTTGAAATAATCTACGACGATTAGCTGACTACATGAATGCCTTTTCTTTCGAAGTCAATTACAATCGGCCTCTCATGCCGATAGTAATTGACTTTTATAAAAATAATCCTTTATAATATTAACAATGGTTTAGCGCTATAAATTATTAAAATATTATAGAGATTTTGGATTACTTATAAGCGTGCCAAAGCGCGCGGATGGAGGTTAGCTTGAAAGACTTCGCCAATGCTCGTCTTCCAAACTAACCTGTGAACTTATGGCCGTGCGAAATATTCAAAGTATTTGCCAATACTTTGAAAGCGCACATGGCCAATTAACCTCCTTTACTCGCCTCATAGCGATAAAGGAGTGGGACAAATTAAATTACATTTTGCGGCCGCTATGCGGCTCATGGAGGTTAATATGAAGAAGCTCATGCTTGGCAACGAAGCTGTAGCAAGAGGGGCATATGAGGCAGGCTGTACCATAGCGGCAGCTTATCCGGGTACGCCCAGTACTGAGATTACTGAATACATAGCAAAATATGACGAAATATATTCCGAATGGTCACCAAATGAAAAGGTAGCTTTGGAAGTCGCTATCGGTGCATCCATCGGAGGAGCAAGAGCCATATGCTCAATGAAGCATGTTGGGCTTAATGTTGCCGCCGATCCGCTGTTTACTGTTTCCTATTCAGGAGTAAACGGCGGTCTTGTTATTATGGTAGCGGATGATCCTGGAATGCACAGCTCACAGAATGAGCAGGACAGCAGATTTTACGCCAGATCTTCAAAGGTTCCCATGCTGGAGCCTTCAGACAGCCAGGAATGTAAGGATTTTGTAAAATATGCCTTTGAAATAAGCGAACAGTTCGACTGTCCTGTGATTGTCCGTCTTACCACCAGGGTATCTCATTCACAAAGCGCGGTGGAAATCGGCGGCAAGGAAAATTTCAAACTGAAGGAATATGTAAAGGATGCCAATAAATATGTTATGATGCCTGCTATGGCCAGAAGAAGACATGTTGAAGTGGAAAAAAGAATGGCAGCCCTGAGGGAGTTCTCCAATTCCAGTGACCTCAACAAAATTGAAATGGACAGCGCAGATGTTGGTATCATCACCAGCGGAATTTCATATCAATATGTCAAGGAAGCCTGTCCAAACGCATCAATTCTAAAAATAGGCATGGTTCACCCCATACCTGAAAAAATGATTTCAGAATTTGCCTCAAAGGTAAAAACATTATATGTAGTTGAGGAACTTGAACCTTTCTTTGAAAATCAGATTATGAAAATGGGAATCAGGGTTACAGGCAAACAAAAGCTGCCTGTTATGGGTGAACTCAACGCTCAGCTGATAGCAGAAAAACTTTTTGACAGGAAATTTGAAGCTGCACAGGTCCCGGCAAAGCAGCCCATACCTGTAAGACCGCCTGTTATGTGCCCGGGATGCCCGCACAGAGGCATGTATTATGTATTAAAGAAGTTAAAATTAAATGTGAGCGGAGACATAGGCTGTTATACTCTTGGTGCGCTGCCTCCCAATGAATGTATGGATACCTGTATCTGTATGGGTGCCAGCATTGGCGTGGCACATGGTATGGAAAAGGCCCGCGGCAGTGAATTCAGAAAGAAGACGGTAGCGGTTATCGGTGATTCAACCTTTATTCATTCCGGAATCACCGGACTTATTGATGTGGTATATAACAAGGGGAATTCAACAGTGCTCATACTGGACAACTCCATAACAGGCATGACCGGACATCAGCACAATCCAACCACCGGTTTTACAATCAAGGGAGAACCCACCAGACAGGTGGACCTTGAACTGCTATGCAAGGCAGTAGGTATAGAAAGAGTTACAGTAGTTGATCCCTTTGATGTAAAAGAATTTGAGAAAGTTGTAAAAGCAGAGACAGAAGCTGATGAACCATCAGTTATCATATCACAGAGACCTTGTGCCCTGTTGAAAAATGTTAAGTTTGAAGGCAGCCAGAAGATTTCTCGGGAAAAATGCAAAACCTGCAGAGCCTGTATGAAAATAGGATGTCCCGCCATAGTTGACAAGGGAGATCATCTGGAGATAAATCCTGCACTTTGTGTAGGCTGCAAGCTATGTACAAAAGTCTGCAGCTTTGGTGCAATAGAAAGGATCGGAGGTTAGCTTGAAAGACTTCGCTAATGCTCGTCTTCCAAAGTAACCTATGAACTTATGGCCGTGCGAAATATTCAAAGTATTTGCAATACTGGAATACTTTGAAAGCGCACATGGCCAATTAACCTCCTTTATTCGCCGCATAGCGGATGAGGGAGCGAAGAGATTTCATTACAGTTTTGTGGCCGCTATTGCGGCTAATGGGAGGTTAAAATGGATAAATTAAATCTTTTGATAGTTGGTGTCGGCGGACAGGGAACATTGCTGGCCAGCAGAATCCTGGGCACTGTTGCATTAAAAATGGATTTTGATGTAAAGGTTTCGGAAGTACACGGAATGTCCCAGAGGGGCGGAAGTGTTGTTACTTATGTGAAGTTCGGAAAAAAAGTTTATTCACCTTTGATCGAAAAGGGTGAGGCCAATCTGATAATTGCCTTTGAAGAGCTGGAAGCCTTAAGGTGGATTGATTATCTTACCGGAGATGGTAAAATGATAATAAATGAGCAGGAAATTGATCCAATGCCGGTTATAATAGGAAAGGCAAAATATCCTGAAAATATTCTGGAAACACTTAAGGCGGAACACAGCATATATTCACTGGATGCTCTGAAAATTGCCCGGCAGTGCGGAACAATCAAGGCGGTAAACATTGTACTTTTGGGTGTAATGGCGCGGCTGACCGGAATTGACAGGCAAATATTCGTGGATGCCATCCACGAAGTAGTTCCGGCCAAGGTGCTGGAGGTCAATCTGAAGGCGTTTGAAGAAGGATATAATTATCATCAGTAATTATAAGTTTAGCATTTGAAATTAAGCCGATTGCTTTTGTGTGGGGCGGCACTGCTGTAAACCCTGAAAGCCATTCCGGGGTGGGATGTTTGGCGAAATATAAAGAGGTATGGATAAATGCTCTGCATTAACCATGCCTTAAAACTAAATATCTGAATCTTGGAGGGATTGTATTATGTCTTATTGGAACGAGAAATACGAATGTATGTCCAGAGACGAAATGAGAAAAGTTCAGACCGAACGGCTCATAAAAACAGTTAACAGGGTGTATAATAATGTACCGAACTACAGGAAAAAGATGAACGACAAAGGTATTTTGCCCGGAGATATCAAGACGGTGGATGACTTGAAGCAGCTACCTTTTACCTATAAGCAGGACCTGAGGGATACATACCCGTTCGGATTATTTGCAGCACCCATGAATGAAATTGTCAGGGTTCACGCTTCATCCGGTACCACCGGCAAAAAAACGGTGGTTGGTTATACCAAAAACGATATTGAGGTTTGGGCAGAGGTTATGGCCCGTACCTTTGCCGGAGCCGGAGCGGGAAAGGATTCCTTTTTACAGGTTTCCTACGGTTATGGTCTGTTTACGGGAGGTCTGGGTGCCCATTACGGCGGTGAATATTTGGGAGCTACGGTAATTCCCACTTCCTCAGGAAATACAAAACTCCAGCTTTCTCTTATGCAGGATTTCGGAACGACACATATTGCATGTACTCCATCATATGCCTTATATCTGGCGGAAGAAATGCAGGAACTGGGTATCAAACCGGAGGAGCTAAAGCTCAAAGCAGGAATATTTGGTGCGGAGCCCTGGTCGGAAAGCATGAGAAAGGAAATTGAGCAAAGACTTAACATCAAAGCTTTTGATATATATGGACTGAGCGAGGTAATAGGACCCGGCGTGGCCTGTGAATGCGAATACCAGTGTGGCATGCACATTCCTGAAGACCACTTTATCCCGGAGATAATTGATCCTGAAACAGAAGAGGTTCTGCCCGAAGGTTCACAGGGTGAAATAGTATTTACAACTATTACCAAGGAAGGTTTACCACTGATAAGGTACAGGACAAGAGATCTTTCCTCCTTGAATTATGCACCCTGTAAGTGCGGCCGTACTGAGGCCAGGATGACCAAGGTAACCGGACGAACGGATGATATGCTGATTATAAGGGGTGTAAACGTATTTCCTTCACAGGTTGAAAGTGTCCTGCTGTCAATAGGCGAAACCGCACCGCACTACATGCTGATAGTTGACAGGAAGGATAATCTTGATACACTTGAAATACAGGTTGAGATAACTCCCCAGCTGTTCTCGGACGAAGTTAAGAAGCTTGAAGATATTGAAAGAAAGATCAAAAAAGAGATTGAAAGCACTCTTGGAATCAGTGCAAAGATCAAGCTGGTCGAACCTAAATCAATACAGCGCAGTGAAGGTAAAGCCAAGAGAGTAATTGACAGGAGAGTGTTGTAAATACGTTTAATAATAAAAAGGAGGCCTGTAATATGCTGGTAAAACAGATATCTGTATTTCTGGAAAACAAGTCCGGCCGTTTGGCGGATGTAACCAGAACCCTGGCTGAAAACAATATTAATATTTGTGCTCTTTCAATTGCCGATACCACTGATTTTGGTATTCTAAGACTAATAGTAAACAAACCTGAGGAAGCAGAAAAAATATTGAGTGACAACGAGTTTACGGTAAGCTGTACAAGTGTAATTGCAATCGGAGTGGAAGATAGGCCCGGAGGCCTGGCAAAAGCCCTTGATATTCTTCATAAAAACAATTTAAGCATTGAATATATGTATGCTTTTGTAGGTAAAACAGGAAATGAAGCTTTTGTAATTCTGAGGGTTGAAAGCCCTGATGAGGCAATAAAGATCCTGTCAAGGTGTGACATAGCCTTAATACCAAGTCAGCAGGTATATTGCATGTAAAGGTTACAATATTGTAAAGAAGTCAGAGACTCTAATCTCTGGCTTTTTTTTATTAATTATTATAATATGGATTTATGGGAGTTTTTATTTAAAAATGTTATAAATTGGGAGAAGGCCAAAATGAACAAAAAATTTACTTTTATCTTAATAGTGGGATCTGTTTCCATAATCCTTATTATAATTTGCATCAGTCTCCTTTTTCTGTCAACACTTTCACAAACGAAAGATGTCAGCGCGACTGTTGAAACATTTATAGCCAATAAGGAGTCAGAAAGTTCAAAAGCTAATGAAATTTCAACTTCGGATGCTGCTTTAAGAAAAGACATTATTTCGAATATTGAGAATCTGATAGAGAACACTCATTATAAAATGGCAAATCTGCTATTGGACAAGGCTCTGAAAGATTACCCTGCTGACAAGGAATTATTGGCTGTAAAAGACAGGGCTGGCAGTCTCGAGAAGCAATTAGTCATTTATAAAGGTCCTGTGTATCATGTGTTTTTTCACAGTTTGATAGTTTATCCAGAGTTATGCTTTACCGGTGACTCCATGGAACAGGGATATAATGACTGGATGACTACGGTAAGGGAATTCAAAATGATGATACAGGAGATGTATGACAGAGGTTATACGCTGGTTGACCTCAGAGATGTATTTAAAACCGATTCCTCCGGGAAAATGTATAAGCAGGATATATACCTCCCCAAAGGCCAGAAACCTTTAATTATTTCAGTCGATGATATGAGCTATTACAAATATATGGAGAATGACGGCTTTGCAAAAAGACTGGTACTCGACCAGGAAGGGAAGCTGGCTTCACTTGTAAAAACTCCTCAGGGAAATGAAACCGTGTCACCCGATGGAGACGTGGTTCCCATTTTAAATAATTTTGCAGATCAGTATCCCGATTTCTCATTTAACGGTGCAAAGGGTACCCTGGCATTGACAGGCTACGAAGGAATCCTGGGCTATAGGACCAATCACGATAATTCTGCCTGGCAGACAGAGAAGGAAAGCGTAATGCCTGTTATACAAAAACTTAAAGAGACGGGCTGGGCTTTTGCAAGCCATAGCTATACGCACAGGAGAACATTTTCCGAGGGCACTGTTACACTTGATTTTCTTAAATATGATACTAAAAGGTGGAAGGATGAAGTCGGAAGTATTGTGGGCGAAACCAATTTATACATATCTCCTTTTGGAGCAACTTTCAAACAGAGCGATGACAGGATGCGCTATATAGTCAGCCAGGGGTTTGATGTTTACTGCGGTGTGGGGCCGAAACCTGAATACATATTATACAAAGACAATGCATACATGGAAAGAATCGATCTTGACGGATACAAAATGTTTCATAAGCCGGAATGCATGAAGGAGCTTTTTGATGCGTCAAAAGTACTTGATCCTGTCCGGCCTGCCTTTAAATAAAATGAAAGCAGGGTGAACGTGTTTTACGCCGATGTCTCAAAATAAGACTGTTAGAAATCATGCATTACTGAGCATTGTGCGCGAGTACAACTTCAAAAAATGCGAAGCTCCATAAAAGTACATACTTGAAAATTGCAGGTGAAGCACAAGTACAAATTTCAGGCATGTACTTTGTGAGCTGTCCATTTTTTGAAATTAGTAAAACTTCTTTATGGAGTTACGGTAATTCTCTATGATTTTGTCACACCAGGAATCAAATTCAGGGTCGGGCTTTTGAAGTTCAACATTTGACAGAACCTTGTCCAGAATTATTTTGATCCCCTGGTCAAAGCGCACCGTTGCATTGAAACCGGGGACAAGTCTTTTAAGTTTTGAGTTGTCGAATACTACAGTATTTGCCTTGTCGCCTATGAGGGAACCTGTAAAATCATAATTACTGCAGGCGGCAAGATAATCAGAAGGAATGTATACCGCATTAAGCTTGACACCCAATGCCGCAGCTATTATTTCATAAATCTGATTCCAGGTCAGACTTTCGTCAGAGGTTATGTTCACAGCTTCACCAATGGCATGAATATTTCCCATCAGGCCGGTAAAGCCTTTAGCGAAGTCACTGTTGTGAGTGAGAGTCCACAGCGAAGTACCGTCGCCGTGAATTATCACAGGCTTGTTTTCCAGCATTCGCCTGGCTACCTGCCAGCTTCCTTTTTCACCATGCACCCCGAGAGGTATGCTGCGGTCATCGTAAGTGTGGCTTGGACGAACTATGGTGATGGGGAATCCGGTTTTCCGGTATTCGGAAACAAGCAGTTCCTCACATGCAATTTTATTTCGTGAGTATTCCCAATATGGGTTTGACAGGGGAGTGGATTCGGTTATTCTATAATCCGAAAGGGGTTTCTGGTATGCTGAAGCCGAACTAATGAATATATACTGCCTCGTCCTGTCTGAAAATAGTCTTATGTCGCGTTCAACCTGAGAAGGTACAAAAGCAATAAAATCAGCAACAACGTCGAAATCAAGATCTTTAATAAGAGCGGCTGCTTGTGATTCATCATTTATGTCGGCCTTGATAACTTTTGCACCCTCGGGAACGCGGTCTGTGTTATTTCCACGATTTAATAAATATAATTCCCAGCCCTGCCGGACCAGAGAACTTGAAACAGCAGTGCTGATTGTTCCCGTACCACCGATAAATAATGCTTTCATGAATATTCCTCCCAAAGATAATTTTAAAGTTTAAAAACTATAGAACTATTATATAACGTATTGGGAAAATTTGATAGTAGAATTGAGTTGACAAAAAATATATTGTAATGTATGGATAATATGGTATAATCTATACATTACATTTCGGTAATGAATTCTTAAAAGTTCTTTTTTGACTTAAGGGTATTGCCTTGATTCTTTCATTTAATCTTTTTATCCATTAACAGCTTACTTTTTGCCAACAGGTTGGTATAATATTAGGGAACTGATAATTTAAGGGATGACTCGGAATTTATTATTTAGCCATTCCCAAGCATGATTGTTTAAATTTCGTTTGACCTTGTTGTACGCAACAACAAACTATAAGGAGATGACTTAAATTTGAAAGCAGAAATATTAGCTGTTGGAACCGAACTGCTCATGGGGCAGATTGTAAATACAAATGCGCAGTACCTGTCTTCAAAGCTGCCGGATGTAGGCATCAGTGTTTACTACCATAGTGTAGTCGGAGACAACCCCGAAAGATTGAGGGAAAGCCTTGAACTTGCATTGAAGAGATGTGATGTTGTAATTACTACGGGAGGACTTGGTCCGACACAGGATGATCTGACAAAAGAAACCATTTCGGAGGTATGCGGCAGAAAGCTGGTACTTCACCAGGAAAGCCTTGATGCAATTAAGGCATTTTTTAAAAAAATAGGCAGGGAAATGACACAAAATAATGAAAAGCAGGCGTATATGCCCGAGAACTGCATAATACTTAAAAATAATAACGGCACCGCTCCTGGCTGCATAATAGAGCAGGGTGAAAAGGTAGTTGTCATGCTGCCAGGTCCTCCTTCCGAAATGAAACCGATGTTTGATGACTTTGTATTCCCGTATTTCAGGGATAGAAGCAGCTATACCATCGAATCGAAGTTTCTGAGGGTGTTTGGAATAGGTGAATCCGCCATGGAGACAAAAATCCTTGATTTGATTGAGGGGCAGACAAACCCTACAATTGCAACCTATGCCAAGGAAGGGGAAGTAACCATAAGAGTATCTGCCAGGGTTGAGCAGGGGAAGGATGCAGAAATGCTGCTCCGACCGGTTATTGAGGAAATAAGGAAAAGAACGGGTGACTGCCTGTATTCCGAAGAGGATCATACTCTTGACCAGGTGGCGGCAGAGCTTTTATCCAGGCACAAGCTTACTTTGGCTACGGCAGAATCCTGCACCGGAGGCCTTATTTCTCAAATGCTGACAAACATACCCGGGATTTCAAGTGTATTTATGGGCGGTGCGGTAACTTATTCAAATGATGCAAAAGAAGAATACCTTGGTGTGAAAAGAGAAACCTTGCTGCAGCATGGTGCCGTCAGCAGCCGGACAGCGGGAGAAATGGCCGGGGGAGTCAGAACCAGATTAAAGACCGACATCGGAGTGGCTGTTACCGGCATTGCAGGTCCTGACGGAGGTACGCCAGAGAAGCCGGTAGGACTGGTGTATATCGGTCTTTCCTCAGAAAAGGGTACTTTTACAAAAGAACTCCGGCTGCTTGGAAACAGGAAGAGAATCAGAACTATCACCGCCCTTCATGTCTTTGATATGATAAGAAGGCATGTTTCCGGTCTTGAAATTGACACTGGCAGCAGAGAATAATTACAAATGAAAAAATAATGCCGCATGGCAGGTTAACGTCTTTTATTCGCCTTACAGCGGATATGGGAGTGTATTCATTAATAAATAAATGACCGCTATGCGGCTCAAAGCCATAGCAGAGCTATGGCTCAGGAGGTTAATTTGAGCTCAAATAATAAAAAAATTACAGCCGCCGCCATTATAGTAATGTCATCCCTGGTAGTGAGCAGAATAACCGGTTACGTGAGGACCATACTGATTAACAATTTACTTACGGCATCCCAGTCGGATTCGCTTCTGGCGGCTTTCAGAACTACCGACCTGATGTACAATCTTCTTATCGGCGGCGCAATATCTGCAGCATTGATTCCAATTCTTTCGGGTTATCTTGCCAGAGATGAGGAAGAGGACGGTTGGAAGGCAGTCGGTACCTTTATAAATGTCATATTTTTAAGTATGCTGGCGGTAAGCACTCTGGGAGTGATTTTTGCTCCATGGGTCGTATCCATGACAGCATCAGGTCTTGAAGGTGAAGTGAGGGAAACAACCATCCAGCTGACACGTATTTTATTTCCTTCGGTGGGCTTTATGATGCTGGCAGGGATGACCAACGGAGTACTGAATTCATATCAGAGGTTTGCGGCGGCAGCCTACGGACCGTCACTGTACAACCTGGGAACAGCCTTAAGCATCCTGGTACTTAGCCGGTTCGGAGTCAAATATGTGGCAGTTGGTGTTCTGGCCAGCGCAATAATGTACTTCTTAATCCAGATTTCATTTGCACTGCCGAACTTTAAATTCTACAGACCAAAATTATTCTGGAAGAATACCGGTTTCAGAAAACTGTTCAAACTTGCAATACCTTCCCTGGCCGCATCTGCCATAGTGCAGATAAATATTCTGATTTCGCTGAATTTTATATCCCTGTTCAAGCATGAAGGAAGCATTACGGCTTATTATAATGCAAATGATATATGGCAGCTGCCTTACGGCATATTTGCAATGGGGCTGGGCACGGCACTTTTGCCTACGCTGTCGGAAAAACTGGCGTTAAGGCAGGTAGATGAATTCAAAAATATCCTTAACGGAGCATTTAAAACAATACTTTATCTTATAATACCGTCTGCCATAGCATTTATGGTTATACCTGAGCCGGTGATCAGCGTGGTTTACAAATGGTCGTCAAATATCGGAAGTGAAAGAATTGTGACAGCAGCGAGTATTCTGCTGCTATTTACGGCAGCCATGCTTGCCCAGTCCATGCTTGCCATCCTGAACAGAGCTTTTTACGCAAATAATGATACCAAAACACCGCTTTATGCCGGTATTGTTTCAATAGTACTCAATTTTGTGCTGTGTTATATTTTCATCAACGCAAATCTTGGACCTGCCGGTATGTCACTTGCATATTCCATTCAGAGCCTGGTAAATATGTCTCTGATGATGTACATATTGTCAAGGAAAATGAACGGGATGCATTGGAAACGGCTTGCGGTATACTCTGTCAAGCTTGTGGAAGCCGCAGCAGTAATGGGGGTGGTTATATTTGCAGCAAATAAATTGTTACCGGTTGATTTTACTCAGACATATTCAATTAATTCCAAGATTATCGAAATAGCAGTGCTGGGTATGGAAATCGTTGTGGGAGCTGTGGTATACTTTGGTCTTACAATGCTTCTCAGAGTTGAAGAGGCTATAGCATTTAAAAACAAAATTTTCGGAAGGTTTTCCAAAATACTGAAAAAATAAAAATTTTAAGTTGACTTAATTAATAAAAATCTATATAATAAAAACAGAACAGATGTTCTATAATTGCGAGGAGGTCACCCCATGTTAGAAAAGAAAAAAGCACTTGAAATGGCTCTTGGCCAGATAGAAAAGCAATTTGGCAAAGGCGCCGTTATGAAATTGGGCGAGAACGCACACATGAATGTAGAAGTTATTCCTACAGGATCCTTAAGCCTTGATATAGCTCTCGGTGTCGGCGGAGTACCCAGGGGAAGAATTGTTGAGATATATGGACCGGAATCTTCAGGTAAGACAACAGTAGCTTTGCATATAATTGCCGAAGCGCAAAAGGCAGGCGGTGAAGCTGCATTTATTGATGCAGAACATGCTCTTGATCCTGTTTATGCAAAAAAACTTGGGGTTGACATAGATAATTTGATAGTTTCACAGCCCGATACAGGAGAACAGGCTCTGGAAATAACAGAAGCTCTTGTACGAAGCGGAGCGATAGATGTTATTGTGGTAGACTCGGTAGCAGCCCTTGTGCCAAAAGCGGAAATCGACGGTGAGATGGGTGATTCACATGTAGGTCTGCAGGCCAGACTTATGTCACAGGCCCTCAGAAAACTGGCCGGTGTTATCAGTAAATCCAAAACAACAACCATATTTATAAATCAGCTTCGTGAAAAGGTTGGCATTATGTTCGGAAACCCAGAGACTACTCCGGGAGGACGAGCTTTAAAATTTTACTCTTCGGTGCGGCTTGATGTAAGAAGAATAGAAGCCATCAAGCAGGCAAATGAAGTGGTAGGGAACAGGACCAGGATAAAGGTTGTTAAAAATAAGATTGCGCCTCCTTTTAAAGAAGCAGAGTTTGATATAGTTTATGGTGAAGGTATTTCCAGGGAAGGAAGTATCCTTGACATAGCTGTAAACAGTGAGATCGTAAACAAGAGCGGTGCATGGTTCTCCTACAACGGACAGCGTATCGGGCAGGGAAGAGAAAATGCCAAACAGTATTTGAAGGAAAATCCTGCAATGTGTATGGAAATAGAAAAGCTGGTTAGAGGCAATCTGACTGTCAAACCTGCAGTAACAGAAGCTGCAGAGGAATTTGAAGAAGAAGAGCTGGACTGATCATAAAATAATTTTATTAAATTATAAATAAAAGCAGTTAGATAATAGATTAACAATAAAGTAAATTGCATAATATTTTAGGCATACCGGGTTTAAGCTAGGTTGTTACGCTTTACTTAACCGGTATGCCTTTTCAGAATGGTAGAGGTTTTTATGAGAATAACCGCTGTAGAAAAGAATGAAAAGGTTTCTTCAATGGCTACCGTAATTCTCGACAACAATATTACTTTCTGTTTGCCAAAAAAGCGCATTGAGCTGCTTGAGCTGAAGGAAGGAAAGAGTATTACAGAAGAAACTTTAAATTATTTATTGGACACTGAAGTTTATGCTGCCGCCAGGAGTGCTGCGGTAAGCTTTCTTGCCATGAAGCTGCGTACGTCATACGAGGTAGCTCAAAAACTGTCAGATATGGGGTATGAAGAAGCCGCAATTGAAAAAGTCATTGATAACCTAAAGGAAATAAACTATATAGACGACTTTAATTACGCCTGTAAATACATATCTGAAAAAACAAAACTAAAACCGAAATCAGTTAAACTGCTGGCAATGGAATTGAGTCAGAAAGGTATCAGGGACGATATTATAAGCAGTGCCCTTGAAGAGTTTGAACTTGATGAAGAGGAGGTCGCTCTTCAATTACTGAGGAAAAGATATTCAAAGTACACTGCTTTTGACGAAAAATTGATTCAAAAAATGAAAACTTTTTTAGCGGGCAGGGGATTCAGCTATGGACAGATATCAAAGGCTATAAGCGAGTTTTTACCTGATGAATAAAAATTAAGTGCAATCTATGGATGTTATTTCATCGGTGTCGGTATAAAAAGATATCTCGTATGCTTTGCCGTCAGACAGGTCGGCCCTGATTACAGCTATTGGTCTGAAACCTATGTAGTGTGTATCTTTCAGGTTAATATTTTTTATCATAATTTCTTTTACATTAAACGGATTATTTGAAATTACTTCCCGGATCCTGTTATTATAAAAGTCAAGTTTTTTGTTCATTAGAGTTCCGGCTCTGAATTTTGTTAAAAGTGTAGAATACTCAGGTTTTTGAATACCTGAATAGTCAGCTCTTGTCAATGAGGAGAGCTGGCCTGTGACGGCATCGATCTGGCAATAGTAATATTTTTTATTGTTTTCCAACGACAGGGATAGCTGCCAGATATATTTTTCCGGAGCAAAAAAATCACTGAAAATGATTTTAATATCCAAAGTATCCGGGGATTCATTAAATAAATAGTTATTATATTTCAAAAAGATACTTACTGCATCCTTTTTTTCTATATTGATTTTTTCTTTAACAGACAGGTATATTTCTTGCTGCTCTATCATGTGTTCTTTTTTTTTCTCAGCCCGCCAATCACTTAGGTTAATAAGCAAGCTTTCAATAAGCGGCTGTTCACCCATAATATGTTTTAACTCATTGCTGACATTTATTTTTATGGATTTTTCATTTGAAATGGGCAATATGGTTTTTAATATTTTTCTGAAAAGTTCATCCACATTAATCTCCGTCTTATTGATGCTTGCCTGCCTGAGCAGCGATATGTCAAGCATTCTGGCTGACATGTACTGCAATCTTTTACTCTCTTCCATAATGCATAATGTAGCTTCGTACTTGTCCTCTTCACTAATAGCAGCTTTTTGAATATATTCCGCATAACCGTGTATTGAAGTTAACGGCGTTCTTAATTCGTGTGATAAATTATCGATAAATTGCTGCTTATTTTTCATATCATTGTTTAGCTGTTCCATGTTAGCTCTTATTTTACCGGACATTTCATTGAAGTTATTACCGAGAATTGAAAATTCGTCTTTACTGCGTATTTCAACTCTGGTGTCATAAATGCCGTTCTTTACATTATTCACATGGTTTATAAGCTGCGTCAATGGTTTGGAACGTCTGTTAAGCAGCCAGGCAAGCAAGGCTGATAATAAAAGTGAAGAGGCAAAACTAAAGAGAATAATTGTTTTTTCTATTTTTCTCCAGACATCCATCATCCTATCCAATTTGCCGCAGTATACAAAAGAATACTGACTATTTGAATTACTAAGGGAAGTGGATATTAAAAAATACTTGCCACTTTTTACCTCGCTAATATTGGAAATTTTGGATATAAATCGCGGTTGTGCACATTTCACCGTATGACTCATATTCTGGAATTATGATCACATACTACTAAATATGTTAAATTAATTACAATCCAATTGTACCATAAGCTGTTAAGGAAGCAATTTTAAAAATATAAATTTTCTCTATAAACATTGACAAGTTATTAATATTAATAAATAATTTTTATTAGAGTTTTGCTGACTTTGTGTTTATATGGCTGAATTCGTTTTAAAACTATGATGCAGATATTGTAAAACAAAATGAGGAGTGTAATTGGTGAATAAAAAAATAGGTATAGTGTCTTTGGGATGCCCTAAAAATCTGGTGGACAGCGAGATCATGCTGGGCATGCTGAAACATGCGGATTACGAAATCGTAAACCATAAGGAGAATGCAGATGTGCTTATAGTTAACACCTGCGGTTTCATAGAATCTGCCCAGCAGGAATCAATAAATACAATCCTTGAAATGGCAGAGGAAAAGAAACACAGCTGTGAGGTACTCATAGTCACAGGCTGTATGGCTGAAAGATACAGGGAAAAGATCCTTGACCTGATACCGGAAGTGGACGCTGTTCTGGGAACAGGTAATTATAAGGAAATAGCGGAGGTAATAAACAGGGCATATCAGGGCGAAAAAGTCGTTGCATACGGAAAACTCAATGAAACAGACTATCTGGATGAGGAGAGGATTATTTCATCTTCCGGGCATTCGGTCTATCTGAAAATATCCGAGGGCTGCGACAACCGTTGTACCTACTGTATCATACCATATTTAAGGGGAGCTTACAGGAGCAGAAAAATGGAAGCCCTTGTTAAAGAAGCAAAAGCACTGGCAGAAAATGGGGCAAGGGAAATAATACTCGTGGCTCAGGATACAACGCGGTATGGTATTGATATATACGGCAAAAAAATGCTTCCTGAGCTGATACGGGAAATATCAAAACTCGAGGGCATTGAGTGGATAAGACTGCTGTACTGTTATCCTGAGGAAATTGACGATGAATTAATAAAAGAAATCTCTTTAAATCCGAAAGTATGCAAATATATGGATATTCCTGTTCAGCATGCCTCAGACAGAATATTGAAACTGATGGGGAGAAGGGGAACAATTGCCGAAATAAGCAATGCTCTTACCAAGCTCCGTGAAGGGGTAGAGGGAATCACAATCAGAACTTCACTGATAGTTGGTTTTCCGGGGGAAACAGAAGATGATTTTCAGCAATTGGCTGATTTTGTCCGGAAATTTCAATTTGACAGACTGGGTGTATTCACCTATTCCCAGGAGGAGGGAACACCTGCTGCAAAGATGAAAGAGCAAATAAGAAAAAATATAAAGGTAAAACGGCAAAAAACAATATTAGAACTACAAAATTCAATCAGTGCAGAAATAAATGCCAAAAGAATTGGAAAAGTATACAAAGCTATTGTTGACGGGATTGCCGATGATGGTATATTCTATTATGGACGAACTTATGCGGAAGCTCCTGAAATCGATGGGACAGTGTATTTTACAAGTCCTGAGCCATTGGAAACCGGGGGTTTTGTAGAAATAAAAATATTAAATTCAGAAGATTATGATTTGATAGGAGAGGTCATAGCGTGAAAAATATATTTGAGCATTCATTTGTGCATTTCACGCGGCAAAAACCCGCATAGCGGCTTTTCATTACTATTTGCGTACGCGCTATGCGCGTAGATGGGAGATTATAATGAACTTACCAAATAAAATAACAATATCCAGAATAGCTTTGGTTCCACTATTCATGATTTTCGTAATACCAATACCGGATGCAACTGTCAATCTTCCTCTTTTGTCCTTTTTCAAGGATGAGATGCTTGGAATCAATAAATTTATAAACACTTACGGAACTTATGTTGCAGCATTTCTGTTCATTCTGGCGGCAAGTACTGACGGTGTTGACGGATATATAGCGAGAAAACATAAGCTGGTAACTGCTTTTGGAAAGTTCCTTGACCCTATAGCTGATAAATTACTTATAACAGCTGCATTAATAGCATTGGTACAAAGAGATGTTGTTACAGGCTGGGCCGCAATGATAATAATTTCAAGAGAATTGCTTGTAACGGGAATGAGATTGGTTGCTGCCGGCGAAGGCCAGGTGGTTGCTGCCAATAAGTCGGGAAAAATAAAAATGGTTTGTCAGACTGTAGCCGTGTCGGTAGCATTATTAAATAATTTCCCATTTACATTATTCACAGATATTAAAATAGACGCTTATCTTATGTTAATCGCCGTAATCGTAACCATATACTCGGGAATTGATTTTTTTGCAAAGAATATAAAAGTAATAAAACCAGATGATATGTAATATAATGTGATGCCGAGGAATAGCCGTAAGTAATTGCGGCTATTCCTTTTGCCTGATTTATTCCAACGGATATCCTCATCTTTTAAAAATCAAACATACCCTCTATTGACAATGTACAACACGCCTCACGCCGGCTATTTTGCCACTTTTCTTTGTTGTCGTCCTTGCCTTGCGTCAGCAAGGCTGCCGCAGGGCAAATTCACCACTCAAAAACGTATTGTACATTGTTAATAGAGGGTAAGGAAATTAAATAAAAAATCACTTTATGTTTAGAAAGAAGATTTATTGTATAATATTATGTGTAGGTCATAAATAAATTCTTCCTTTTATGTATCAGGCTTGCAGGACAAGCTATTGTTTTTATAGGTTAAAGCTCTGAAACGTATATTTCTGTAAGGGCTGAACTATATGAGGCGTAGTAAATTCAGGCAATATTATTAGAAAATAGTTGCAATAATAATAAAGTTAATATATAATTTTGTTATCAGCAATTAGTATCTGGTAATAATTATAATTATTATAAGGGGTGTGGTTGTTAGTGAGCAGATCGTCTTCAC
>JAEVZU010000157.1 GCA_023392075.1 Bacillota bacterium
GTCATTTGACAATTACCGGGGGCTTTGTGCCTGAACGGCGTGAAATGGAATACTATCTGGATGTGGCCGACAGCATCAAGGAGGCACTGGGCAGAGAGGAGTTCAACGGTACTGCATGCATCGGAGCACCTCTTGATTTCTCGGTAATTGATAAATACAAGGAGGCAGGCTTCAGTACCATCGCGTTTAATACCGAAGTATGGGGCAAAAACTACTTTGATATTATTTGTCCTGGAAAAGTGGAAGAATGCGGGGGCTTTGACAATTGGATAAAAGCAATTGAATATGCCGTACAGGTATTTGGCAGGGGAAAGGTAAGAAGTAACTTTGTATGTGGTTTGCAGCCCAAGGAAGTACTGTTTGAAGGACTTGAATACCTGGCTTCAATCGGAGTGGTTACCGTGGCATCCAGCTGGATTCCCGGTATAGGCTCTCCGCTTGAAGGTCACAGGTCACCCACAGTGGACTGGCATTGGGAGGTACAGCTCAAACATGCGGATATACTCAGAAAATATGGGCGTACCTATGAAGAAATCTTCAATGCCACACCTAACAGAAATTTTTCACATGAAATTTATCAGATAGAGGATGAGACCCTGCCAATATATAAAAAACAGGAGCTGCCGGCTAAATAAGCAAATCCTGACAATCGGAGCAGGTAGGTATTCTGAAACAGTTATATAAAAAAAGTTAAAAAGGAAAGAGAGGACTAAATTATGTCAATTAATAACGAGGAAATAACAGCTTATTTAAAAAATAGCAAGAGTCTGGTGCTGGCAACTGTGAATGAGGCGGGAGAGCCGGATATAAGAACTCTGGGCGGATACGGAGTAGCGGAACTGGAAATCTATTTTGCCACAGCAAAAGAAAGCAGTAAAGCCAAGCAGTTGAAGGATAAAAATGACGTTGCTGTTTTGTTTCAGCATGAAAATCAGGTAATACCTGATTTTGTGAATATTACATTATACGGTAAAGCCGTCCTTACCGGGGGTGAAGAGTTCAATACGGGAAAGCAGCTTATATTAAACCGGAGGCCCCAGCTGTCGGCAGGAATTGACAATCTGAATATTTACCGGGTAAAGGCTGAAAGGATAAAGGTTTTGGATTTCAAGGCTTCCAATCCCGCTGAGAGAGTACGTACCATTACTTTATAGAAAATAGCCCGGCAAATTAATTAGGGGGACTTCAGACAATGAAAAAAATAAAAGTTATTCTACTCAGCCTCATCATACCTGTAACAGTGATTATGGTCTGGAGTATTGCAACAGCCAGGGGAGTTGCGCCCGAAGCCATATTGCCCAGCATAAAGAGTGTTTTAAATGCATTCAGGGAAAATCTGACTTCGGGACAGCTTGCCCAGGATCTGGGAATAAGCCTCTCAAGAGTGGTAAAGGGGTATTCTGCAGCAGTACTGCTGGGAGTGACTCTTGGAACGGTAATGGGTATGTCAAATAACGTCAATCATATATTTTCCCTTACACTTAATGCAATACGCCAGATCCCGATGATGGCATGGATTCCTTTAATCATTCTATGGTTCGGTATAGATGAACTTTCAAAGATAGTTGTAATTGTTCTGGGAGCCTTCTTCCCAATAATGGTCAATACTTTCAGCGGCATCAGAGGAACCCCTCCCGGTTACATAGAAGTTGCAAGGCTGTATAAATTGAGCCGTTGGAACACCTTTAGAAAAGTTTATCTTCCGTCTGCAATACCACAAATATTTGTGGGTTTGAAACTTGGACTGGGAATTTCATGGATGGCGGTGGTTGCGGCGGAATTAATAGCATCCACAGAAGGAATTGGTTTCAGAATCAGCGATGCCAGAAGCATGATGAAGCCTGATGTAGTGATTATGGGAATGGTTGTTATCGGCCTTGTGGGAATATTGATGGATAAATTATTGACTTTTGTTTCGAAGAAATCCACTCCCTGGATAGGAAACAAGGGATAGGGCACATGGGGGTTAAAAGAAAAAATGAACGGGGGCGGAGGTATGCCGGAACATGTTTTAAGAATTAAAGACTTATATAAATCCTTTAAGGTTGGCAGGGAAGAAATCCCGGTTTTGCAAAATATCAATCTGGAGTTCCGCAAAGGTGAATTTATTACAATCGTAGGGCATAGCGGATGCGGAAAGAGTACTTTGCTGAAAATCATAGCAGGGCTGGTTGAATATGAGGCGGGAGAGGTGTCCTACTCGGGTAAAAGAATAGTTGAACCGGGAACCGACAGGGGGATGGTCTTTCAGGAGCACAGACTGCTGCCCTGGTTGACTATTTCTGAAAATATAGGCTTTGGACTTTACAGTTTGACCAGGGAAGAAAAAGAGGCATCAATTTCGAAGCATATTGAATTAGTACAGCTCAATGGCTTTGAAAAAGCATATCCCAACCAGCTTTCAGGGGGAATGGCTCAGAGAGCGGCAATAGCAAGAGGGCTGGCAAGCAATCCGGAAATACTGCTGCTGGATGAACCCTTCGGAGCCCTTGATGCACTTACCAGAATTCAGATGCAGAAAG
>JAEVZU010000218.1 GCA_023392075.1 Bacillota bacterium
GTTCCTTCAACCGCAGCGTACAATGCGGATCTGAGCTGAGATAATGTACCTGATATTATGCTGTCATTCCTCAAGAGCCCCGACTTGGCCTTCTCCTCCCACTTTTCAATCTGATCCTCACTCATTGACTCTTTCTGCTCATCAGTTAACGGAGTATAACTGCGATATACTTCTTCACCAATTTTGTCGTTAAGTTTTCCAATCACCTCATTATACTTTTCAACAAAAGTTTTAATATATTCAAGAGTTTTAGCAGTATCTCCAACGACAGCAAACTTGATTGGATCAGTTTGGGTAACTCCCTCCTCAAAATTCTGCTTGATGTTAAAATTTATTCCGTCATATGAGAATGAGTTGGTGTCCCTGACGATTTCAATTTCGTCAGTGCTTCCGCCAAGACCTTTAATCTTTATACTTGCATCATTTCCGCTTACTGCAGAATCCAGGCTAATCCCAAGTGCACTCATTAAATGGCCAGTTTTGTCACTGACGATAACCCGGCTGGTTGCACCGGTACTTTTTGAGGCAATCGTAAACCTGTCCGAAGTTGCGTCATATGTCATTGAAACATTGGCTGATGTATCAGCGTTAACAGTTCTCATTATATCATTTAAGGATGTATTCTTGGAGTCAAACCTAAAGTATTTGCCGTTAATTGTAAACACAATGTCATCAGCCGTACCTGCAAAACTAAGCGGAAGTTTGTCCTCATCTGTGCTTTGATCACCATCCGTATCATATCTATATGATCCTACAGTATTAAATAAATTTGCCTTCAGATCAACTTTATTGCCCATAGCTGTCTTTGCCGGATCCAGCCCCAGTGCGGAATTTGCATCTATTTTAAGTTTACTTACGGCTACTGTTGTCCCTGATGTATATGATACAATACCCGTATCTCCGGAAAATGTTATATCGGGAGCTGCTCCGGGCGGAGAACCAAATACTGCATTTACAGACATTTGGATTGCTGCGGCCAAATTTCCGGCACTCTTGTATGTACCATAAGCAACTGCTACAGTTTTCTCCTCGGCACCAATTTTAATTTTAAACTTGTTATTATCTGCCCCTACTGTAAAAGGGTCTTTTTCTGTAGGTTTAGCACTAAACAATTCACTGGCGCCATTATTGTATACACTGTTTATTTGGAAAGAATCCGTAGTTCTCACAGTTGTGAACTTAATCCCCTCCGTGCTATTACCTACAGATATCTTTCCCGCACCGAAAGCACTATCAATAACCGATTGAACTTGTTCCAGATACCCCCCCTGGGGGTTTTCGGCATCTATTTCCAAGGAATTAAGCGTGGCCGGAGAATCGGGCAATGTAATCTTTTTTGTTATATTGTTGAAAGTAATCGATAATACATTATTGTTATTGGCACTGCAAATTGTAGTCCAATTTGATGAATCATCAGGACCGTTTGGATCTTTTAAAAAATTCTTATTTATTCCAAGACCTATTGCACTGCCGGTAACTCCGGAATTGCCGCCTGAAGTAAGGGAAGCAGCCTTTGCCATAACCATTTCGGTAATAGTATAATTCCCTAATTTAGCATTTGCACCAGGCGTAACTGTTACAAAATCCGATGAATTTGCAGCACTGTATGTTGCTGAAAAACTTGAGAAATTATTTGATGACTTAAGATTCTTGGATGAAAGAGTATCAAAATATTCTTTGTAAAAGCTTTGCAGTGTTGAAGTAACATCTCTATATGCATCTGTTTTCCATAAGTCAATTTCTCTCTTAGCCACTATTTTATCCAACTTGGCTTGTTCCCTGGCCATCATTTGCTTTATTAAAGTATCAGTATCCAGTCCTGATGCAATACCTGTCAATCTCAGTCTGGTATTAAGTGCATTAGTTATTCCGTTTGTCGCCATATTATCTACCTACCTTCTTTCATCCACAAATAAGCCCGCCATCTCACAGATTTTAGCAACCATATCCAATATTTTCTCATTTGGAATTTCTCTTACCAGCTCATCAGTTTCCGAATTATATACTTTAACAACAATTTCATTTGTCTGCTCATGAATTGAGAATTCAAATCTCCGGTTGCCTCCCAGAATTGCCTTGTTAGCCTTCTGTATTGCTTCAATAACAACTCTTTCCGATACGGGCATATTATCTTTGTCATATTCATTTAATTGAGATATCTTTTTAATGTTGGCTTGAGACCATTCCTTATTTGCATGAATGCTGCCGTTACCTTCATCGTTTCTTACTTTTTTTACCGGATCTGCCGGTTGTGCAGCTTTGATACTGTTTATTGTGATGTTGGAACTGGAAATATCATTGTTATTTACTTTCATATCTCATACCTCCACTAATAACTCTTTCTAATAAAATTATCGGGATATAGCAGATATATATTTAGCATTATTTAAATATATACATTTCACTTAACAGTTTAAACCTTAAGCCCCGCCATAACTAACCTATACTGAGTTATACCTGTGATTGATTTAAATAATACTTCTGAAAGCTGCCAATTCTTTTTCAGGTATTATATTAAATATAAGTAAAAATATTTTATTGTACAGCTCTAAAATTTCGTTGTTCAGGTTAGTTATTTTATTTACAGTTATATAGGCCACGATAATTTTTTTAGTTATATCATCAAAATACGTCTTATATTTTTCAAATAATTCTATATCCTTACAATAAAGTATTCCCATAAGTGCATAGTCCAAATGCCAGTTATATTTTTCAGGATTATCACCGCACCCATTATAAATCTGATCTCCTGTATTATAATCAGATTTATAATTCAAGCTTCCCTTAATTGCTGTATCAACAGCCAATTCCGCCTGTCCTGTCAATATCATGGCAATATATGTATTTTCATTCTGCCCGTCGAATTCCTTGTTATATTTTACCGCATAGTATAAAAAGGCCTTATGCAGTCTCGTGTTCCGAAGTACTGATAATATCTCTTCTAGTACTTCTTTTTTTCCTATATCCAATATGCTGTTAAGGAAAACTATTATTTCCTTTTCATTCTCTTTACCGATAATACTTAAAATATTTTGTATTATTGGAGCATACTTTTTAACTGCCGCGTATTTTAATGAGCAAACATAGTATTCTAAAGCAGTTTCCTGCTTTCCTTTAAGCTGATTAATTAGGCCTAGTCTAAAATAGGTATCGGATATATATGAAGGAAATGAATTTGAAAATGTACTAGAGTAATTTTTATTTAATTCAAGCGCCTTTTCCAGCCATATTTTTGCTTCCTCATCCAGATTATTGTCCATAGCTTCACGGCCTAACAGGTAACTGTGTGTGGGAACCTCAGGATATTTTTCATATGCCTTATTCAGCAAATTCATTATTTCTTCGCGTTTAACCTCATCGGGTACATTTTTCATAACACCATATGCATATTCATAGAAACAAATGGCAGAACTGTAATTCTTAATTATATGCTCGACATCATCCTGTTTTTGGAATAATTCCACAAACTTTAAAGCATCTTTGTAATTATGAGAAGAATAATTCTCTCTTAATAAAAAATAATATAAAATTGTATTTTTTTCCCCATTTTTATATACATTATTCAGCAAGTCCAGATTTCTTTTTGCCTTTTGCTCCAGAAGCTCACTTGAATACCCCGAATGATAAATAAACAAGTCGGGGCATCTAGCCAATATCAGCTCCCTGTCACCTCTTTTTATTCTTTCATGAATACTTCCCTTATACCTTATGTCGGGCAAGTTTTTGAAGATTCTTGTAACTCCGTCCGTTACGAAGCATTCTTCCCTCTTGCTGTGGTCAATCTGTTTCATGGTAAAAATGAAGCCTTCGGCAACATGTCCGGCCTGCCTTACAATATTCATAACGTTACTTCTCTTTAAAGCGGGAACAAACCATTCGTCAGCGTCCAAAAAAATTATCCAGTCCCCCATTGCATGTTCAATTGCTAAATTTTTCGCATCTGAAAAATTATCGTTCCATTTGAAATGTAAAACCTTGGCTCCATATTTCTCACATATCTCAACCGTATTATCAGTTGAGCCTGTGTCAACGATAATAATCTCATCAACAGTACTTTTATAGCTTTCAATAGACCTTCCTATATTTTTTTCTTCATTTTTTACAATAGAACAAGCTGTTATTTTCACTTTTATACACCCCGGAAATTATAGTTGTCACAAACATGCCGGACAAAGCAAGATCAAAAATAATACTTCATTAATTTTTGATTTAACATTAAAAGGAGGCATAGTAGATTACCATGCCTCCTTTTAAAAAAACAATTATTGCAATAACTGGAGAACACTCTGCGGCTGCTGATTTGCCTGGGCAAGCATAGCCTGAGCTGCCTGAGTAAGAATGTTATTCTTAGTGAACTCAGTCATTTCCTTGGCCATATCTACATCACGGATACGTGATTCTGAAGCCTGCAGGTTTTCGGAAGCAGTATCCAGGTTGTTTATAGTATGCTCAAGTCTGTTCTGTATAGCACCAAGCGCTGATCTCTGATGCGACACCTTGGAAATAGCATTGTTCACAGTTTCTATGGAATTTGATGCTTTCCACTTATCATCAACCTTAATACTGTCGACACCCAGTGCCTGTGATTTCATATCCGATATCGAGATAAACATGCTCTGACCTGCATTCGCTCCAATCTGAGCCATAATAGATTCGTTTATGCTGTCACTTGCGCCTTTTGCTTCATTAAATACCAACGTCATACTTTCACCGGCCTGCATAGATAAAAGATTTACGTTTAATGCTGTATCCGTTCCAAGAACTGATGCGTCAATAGTTATCTGAGATCCATTACTTGATATCAAGGATGAAGCATCAATAGTCTTGGAAGTGCCATCAGCTCCTATTACCAGATAATTTGCTGAAACAAAGCCCGTGCTTTCACCAACAGCAACAATTGTAATAGAACCATTGTAATCACTTCCGGTTTTAGCGGCGGCGGCAACTGAAGCCATGGAATTAGCACCGGTCAGGGATACCAGCGCAGCTGAATTGTTATTTAATTTTACAGTTCCGTCAACAGCTCCATATACGCCTTCCGCGCTTCCGTCAAGCAATTTCTTGGTGTTGAATTCAGTAGTGTTTCCTATTCTGTCAATTTCAGCTATTAACTGATCTACCTCAGCCTGAAGTTCCTTTCTGTCGTCATCGGTGTTTGTGTCATTAGCTGCCTGAACGGAAA
>JAEVZU010000221.1 GCA_023392075.1 Bacillota bacterium
AAAAATCTTTAGAAAAACCTTTTTTATTTAATTCCTTTTTCTAGAGGAGAATTTTTGAATATTCCACAAAGAGCATTATATCAAATGTGTAAATACATGTCAATCTTAGTGTTATTTTCCCACAATTTTGTCAAAATTTCCGAACATATTCAATTATATTTTGGTCTGATATTTTAATTTGGATTTCCTGGCGAATAGAATTATTTTATCCCTTTGAAGTATCTTTTTAAGGTCGTTGTTGGTAGATGCAGGTATAAATTTGGCTCTTGAACATATTTTACATTTCAGAGCTATTCCTTTTCTAAGCATGGAAACAATGATGTCGTCGCTTCCGCACTCGCACCGTAAATTACCTTTTTCGGCAATGTCATGAATTTTGTTCAGTGTATCAAACATAACCTGAGTATTCTCAAAATAGCTGTCATAACCGAATCCGTCAATAATTCCGTCCAATTCTTTTTCAAATTTATCAATGAATTTTCTTACAGAATCATCTTTGCCAATAAAACAATTCTTTATACCCGTTATCTGGCAAGTATAAATAATTATGTTATTTGCCAGCAGGGCTTCTCTGCCGATAATATACCTATGTTCCGAACCGCAGCCTATGCACGGGACTGTCAGCCTGTATTCGCTCTTACTTAATTTCTCTATTTCCAGTCCGGCATTTCCGCATCTACAGCCTGAAGTGATATTTCCGTGCAGGAAGAGTTTGAATAAGTTGATCTTAGCAAAATCAAATGTCCCGCAAGAGAAGCATTTATATGCAATTGTTATATCCATATCTATCAGCATCTCTCTCACCCCATTATCGAAACACCTCGGCGCGGATTGTACACCGGTGCCGTATCAGCCATTCAAGATAAGCGTTATAACGAATTCTACCCCGTTGGTATAATATATTCTATAAAAATAAAAAAATTCCTTTTCCCAAGCATTATGTAAATCTTATTTCAAACAGAAGTTATTGTATTAATTTCGTTATTACCACAGAGCGATAGTCACTGTCATGAACCAAATCAACCGTTCTGATTTCATCCTGGGATATTATTTTAATCTTTGGTCTTAAAGAGACTTCATCGCTATTGCTTATTACAAGTCCTGTTTCTCCATTGCTGAGTAATACAGATGCTCCCACAGGATATGGGTACACTCTGGAATTGAATATCTTCACCAACTCCGGATCAAACATGGTACCGCTGTTTGCCATAACATATTCTATTGCTTCAAGAACCGGGCAGCCTTTGCGGTAAGGACGGTCCGATGTCAAAGCATCGTATACGTCGGCAATACATATTATTCTCCCGAAAAGGATGATATTCTCTCCCGACAATCCGTTGGGGTATCCGGAGCCGTCATAATGCTCATGGTGTGATAAAACCGATACTGTTATCTTTGGGGAAAGATTATTGCCTCGTGATAATACATCATACCCTTTTTTACTGTGGGTTTTCATTATTTCAAACTCTTCATCGGTTAATTTACCGGGTTTATTCAATATTTCCGTTCCGATAAATAATTTTCCTATATCATGAAAAAGTGCGGCAGTACCCACTATCAGCATGTCAGGTTTATTCAATTTCAAATGGTATGCTATTGCCAGAGAAATAATTGCCACATTCACGGAATGAAAATATGTATAGTTGTCAAACATCTTTAATTCCAACAGATTCAGGTTCAGTTCCCTCCTTGAAAGTATCTCATCTACCAGCTCGGAAATCATGGCCTGAAGGCTGTCAATCTCATTACTCAGAGTTTTTTTGTCATTTTTCAGGGTAAGGGCATTATTTAATTTCCTTGCCAGAGAAAATCTTACTTCATTGGAAACAAAGTTCTCCTGATATTCTATATCCGCTGAAAATTCATCTTCAATCAGTAATCCCTTATATCCCAAAAGTTCAAGTCTGTCTATAGCTGCTTTTGTCAATGTTGCATTTGCATTTATCAGTACAACGCCCTGCTCATTAAATATGGTTTTACCTACCCTCATACCTTCCTGTACAAGGTTGATTGCTAAATACCTCACTGATACCCCCATGATTTAAGATAATTATAACCCGTCACCGTCGCTTTAGTACTCTGATGTACTGCATCGCAGCGGTTATTAAGTATTTCAAGAATATCCAAAGAAAAACGATTTCTATTATATATTAATTGACATAACCTTGGGAATAGTTATTTTGTACAAAAATTTATGCAAGTATTGTGAGCCTGCGAATTCCTGCACGATGAGTGCCCTTTCGGGTTCAATTCCTTTATTTGCTTTTATCCCCCGCCGGGAGGCCAGTGGGGCCTACGGGGAGACTGGTCTCTCCCGTAAGGCGCTTCGTGTCTTTTTTATGAACATAAAAAAGACACCTGCATTTTCCGCAGAAAATGTAAGCGCCGTGGAGCTGGCGGACGGAATCGCTCGGCTTCGCCGCGCTTATGACGTCGCCCACCTTCTCTTCGCTCAGGTGCCGGGCTCCTACACTCACCTAAAAATGTGCATTCAGCACATTTTCTTACGGCTCGTGCCCTTTCGGGTTCAATTCCGGTTAAAAATAAAAGAAGACTTTGATTTTCATCAAAGTCTCTATGGAGCTGGCGGACGGAATTGAACCCCCGACCTGCTGATTACAAGTCAGCTGCTCTACCTGCTGAGCTACACCAGCATAATGGTGGGAACTATAGGGCTCGAACCTATGACCCTCTGCTTGTAAGGCAGATGCTCTCCCAGCTGAGCTAAGCTCCCATCGATGCAAGTTTTGACTTCAAACCCACCAAACATATGTGTTAAGGCATCTGTCTTTCCTGCAAGTGGTATTATAGCACAGTTGTTTTTAATAAGTCAATATCATTTTTATATCGGTTTATATCGGTACATTTGGTATATAATGTATTAAAGACTTGAGGAAATTTTAGAATTAATATTTCAAAATATTTTCAAAACTACACCAGGAGGTGATTTGAATGTATGAAATTCAGAATATGGATCAGAAATTAGCAGAAAAACTGTTACATGAACACAGTGATATGATGTTTGCCGGAGTTGCAGCAGGAAACAATTCCGGCAGGGTATGGGTTGACGATCCCGCAGATCCGGTTTTAGCCATTGTATGGTCTGATGGGCTGCAAGACTTTCACTTCATGGGGTCATGTATCGACCGGACAAATATCGGACAGTTAAAATCCTTTATTGACGGCCCATTAATAAATTTTCTCAAAGCCAAGAGATTGAATTATTTTGAATTTTCGTCCGATAGGGAAGAATTATATCCTGATATTTTTAAAATACTTTCAGACAGAGAAATTGAAAGCAACCTCCAATTTGTATACAAGTCAAAACCCGACTCCCAAATAGGCGGTAACATCACCTTTCCAAAGCCATATTGCCTGCATTACATCGATAGAAGTTTTATTTCTTCAATAACAAATGACCTTACAGTCAAAAATCCGGAATTCTTAATTGAATATATCAATCAATTCTGGGGTTCAAAGGAGAACTTTCTGAGGTTGGGTTATGGAACTGCTGCCGTATATGAAAATGAAATAGTAAGTTTTACAATAACATCTGCTTTATACAGGCAAACTTTTTCGCTTGGTGTTGAAACCCTGGAGCAACACAGAAGAAAAGGACTTGCAGCAGCATTGGCAAAAGCGCTTCAAAAAACCCTGTATGCCAAAGGCTTTAACGTCTGGTGGGATTGTATGGATACCAACGCTGCTTCACAGAAAACTGCCGAAAGCACCGGATTAATTTTTGACCATAATTATAAAGTTTGTTGGTTCAGATTTAAGTAATTACTTATTTTAATAAATTTTATTCTGTATTTTCAGTGTAAAAATTGTATAATTTATAATATGGCTGCTGCATTTATAAAGTTTCACAATCTGGATAAAATAAGGTTGGTTGCTGCAGACTTATTAATTTACTATATTACTGGAGGTAAAATGTATGTCGACACCAACACCGCATATTAATGTCACCGAACAAGGTGTAATAGCAGAAACGGTATTAATGCCGGGAGATCCTCTCCGCGCCAAATTTATAGCAGAGACTTACCTTGAAAATCCTGTTCAGTTTAACACAGTCAGAAATATGTTTGGATATACAGGAACGTACAAGGGAAAGAAAATATCCATAATGGGATCCGGTATGGGCATGCCGTCAATCGGTATTTACTCTTATGAACTAATACACTTTTACGGAGTAAAGAACATAATCAGAATAGGATCCTGCGGAGCTATTCAGGAGGACATTAAGATCAGGGACATTATCATAGGAATTTCAGCTTCTACAAATTCAAACTACGCATCACAATACGATTTGCCCGGAGCTTTCGCACCGACAGCCTCCTGGTCCCTTGTCAAAAAGGCTGTGGATATTGCAGAAAGCAAGGAAATACCTATAAGAGTGGGCAATGTTCTCTCTTCCGACATATTCTACGATGACGATCCGGACACCTGGAGAAAATGGGCTAAAATGGGGGTTTTAGCAATTGAAATGGAGGCTGCCGCATTGTATATGAACGCTGCACGTGCAGGAGTCAATGCCTTGTGCGTTCTGACAGTTTCGGATTCTCTGGTATCCCATGAAGTCATCACAGCAGAGGAACGCCAGACTTCCTTTACCAATATGATGGAGATTGCTTTGGAGCTTGCCTAAATAATATGGGGTAAAATTATTGTTAATTGTATTGTTTATTCAAACCGATACATCCGGCAGATAATTTTACCCCTTTAAATATTTTTATTTTTAATTAATAATATATACTAGTGGTCTGTAATACATAAAACGTAAATAATCGCTTTATTACAACCGGCTTTTTACTTTTCTGTTACAATTATTAATTTATTTTTAACAATACTTTAACAATAAATATTACTTTGGTATAATCTATTGGTTAATAAATCAATGGAAGCTGGGAAAAAAGATGAAAAAAATAAACAAAGGAATTCTTGCCTTAATTGTTGCCGCAGCAATTAGTGCAATTGATATTTTATACAACGGCAACGGATATTCTCAACTGCTACTGGCTTTAGCAGCCTCATTTGCAGTTTTCAACATGCCTGCCATACCGGATAAACTTAAAGCATTACCTTATTCAAAGCTTATTTTGTTTATAGCAAACATCGTACTGTTGGTCTTCACCTTCAATCATAAGGTACTATTGGTAAATATGCTTTTGTTGTCATATTTGATATGGAGTGCCATAACACCGTTTTTTCAAAAATACAGGTCTTTTCTGCCTGTGACATTCCTCTTGTGTTTTGTAGCTGTATATGCCGCTTCTTATTTAGGCTTCAGCATGCCACTGTTCATATTTGCATTTTATCCCATATATGCATTAGGAGCTGCAACACATCAGAAAAACATTATTACCACTCCGAAAATATGGTTGTTTGCCTTCTTAAATCTTGCAGGAGCTGCAATACTGCTTGTTTTATTTATGTATAAAGCCCTGGGACAGTCGATTCTGGGCAGCATCCTTTTCACAAATATCACAAAACTAGGAACCGTCACCGCCGTATACCTGCCCTTTATAGCACTTTTTATGGCATGGTTTGCTGCATCAGGCAACTTGATTTTCCACATGCTGACATCACGTTTTGAAAAGGGCAATACTGCTTTTGATCTCTCTAATTATTTTAAGCCTGTCTTCAGCTTTATTTCATTTTCAGCAATTATTGCCGTAACCACATTTTTATGTGAATTTTCAATAAGACAGGAAATAAAAACAACAATCACCGACATGCTGCATCCTAATATAATGTTCAACATGCTGGTTTTATGCGGCTTATATCTGTGCCTTATTTCGCTGATAGGAAAAGGGATATCAAATATTTTGATCGCAATAACCGCCATTTTCCTTACAATAGCAAATTTCATCAAGTTCACCTACTTTGATGAACCTTTTTATCCCTGGGATATGTATATGTTTAAAAATCTAATAGGCATATGCAAGGATTATCTTAATATACCAATTGTAATTGCAGTGCTGATAGTTCTGGCAGGCTTGATCTTTTTACTCGTCAAATTCAGGAAAAATGTGCTCAGCTATCTAAAGCCGGGATTTAACTTTGTTATCATGCCCTTTGCGCTTATCCTGTTTCTCCTCAACGCCAATGTGCTGACCGATTACAGGCTGTCTGTCCAGGTTGGTGTTCAAAGATCCTGGTATATCGGTAAAGCCGAAATACTTGCAAACGGTATGTATGCTCAAAACTATTACTATCTGACCGACTTGGAAAAATATTTGAATCCTAAGCCCGATGGTTACAGTGAAGAAACCATGCAGGCTATTTCTGAAAAATATCCGGCTCTAGTAGATAATTCCATAGCAGCCTCCACCATTGGAGCATCTGTGAAAACGGCTGAAAAACCTAATGTCATAGCTATAATGAGTGAAAGCTACTGGGATCTGACAAAACTAAACGGTATAAAGTTCAGTAAGGATATTGCTGAAAATGTCCACAAATATCAGAAGGGCATGCTGGCTCCTCCGGCAATCGGAGGCGGTACCGCAAATACCGAATTTGAAGCCCTTACAGGTATGTCTTTATACTTTATGAGCCCGGGAATCATAGCCTACAATGCCTACCTGAGAACCGAAACTCCAAGCATTGCTTCTGTGTTCAAAGATAACGGTTACAGCACAACGGCCATTCACCCCAACGGCGGCTGGTTTTATAACCGAGACAAGGTATACGGCTATTTCGGCTTTGATAAATTCTATGATGTATCAAGTTTTGATATGAGCACGCAAACAAAGGGACCTCATATTTCAGACTATGCTCTGACTGACAAGATACTTGAAACCTTGAATTCTTCAGACAAGCCTGCTTTTATCTTTGCAGTTTCCATGGAAAATCATGACCCTTTTGATAATAAATTCAGCAGTTTTGACGTAAACGTGGAGTCAGACCAGTTGAACTCTTCGCAGAAAAGTATTGTCAGCGGTTACGCACAAGGACTGTATGATGCCGATCAATCCCTCGGACAGCTCATTGAGGAGCTTAAGAAAAGTGATAAGCCTACTCTGCTATACTTTTTTGGTGATCATGCCCCTCGTCTGGGTACTCTTGACGACTATTACAGCGTTTATGACAAACTTGGAGCAAAGCAGGATACTGAGCTCAAGCAGGGCATAGGTGAATTGAAATACTACACCACACCCCTGGTTACCTGGTCAAACTTCCGTGAAATGAGGAGCTTCCAAAGTATAATCTCCCCTTCACACCTTTCATATGAGATATTGAAGGATGCAGGTGTAGACCATCCCAATTACTTCAATATAATGCCCAAGCTGGAGGAGAAATATCCTATAATGCATTTGAAGAACATGGGACTGGTAAATTCAGACGATGAACTGGTGCAGGATTACCGTCTGATACAGTATGACCTGCTTTTCGGCAATAAATATCTTAAAGACAATAAGTAAGGAAGGGTTTATGGGTTTTCCCTGATTAAAGGCATACTCATGCACCTTGGCCCTCCCCTGCCCCTGGACAGTTCGTAGGAGTCAAATTCCAGCACTTCTATTTTGCTTTTTCTCAATGCATTATTAGTTATGCGGTTTCTGTTGTAACATACGACTTTGCCGGGAGAAACCGCAAGGGTATTACTGCCGTCACTCCACTGTTCCCTGCTGGCGGCAATGCTGTCGCCGTCGCCGCATCTTATGAGGTTCACCGCCGGCAGCTTGAGATGCTCCTTTAAGATCTCAGACAAGTCGCTGTGCTCATATTTAATGCACAACTGCTTATTTGCCGCCCTGCTGATGCTGAAAACGTCCAGGGGTTCCTCAATACCCGGAAATATTGTAAACTGATCATAATCAACCATGGTAAATACTGTATCCAGATGCATATATGCCCTCTTCTTTGGAATGTCAAAGACAAGGACCGTATTGAAGGGCTCCTCTGAATCCAAAAGCTTTTGAGCCACTCTCTCAACTGCTATGGGGCTTGTTCTGTCACTGACGCCCATAGCCACAACCTTATCCGAAAGCACCAGTATATCTCCGCCCTCGATGGGATGGGTCTTGTCCCTGTTGTACCATCTGGGTACCTCCTTGAATCTCGGGTGATAATTAAAAATATATTGAGCAAAGATAGTTTCCCTGTTTCTTGTTTCATTGGCCATTACATTCAGCGATATTCCCTTGCCTATGGCTGCAAAGGGGTCTCTTTGAAAATACATATTCGGAATAGGGTCAAGGTAGAATGGGTAGGCATTTTTTATCATATCTCCCAATGTCTTATGTTTGATATGTTTCAAATCACTATGCCTCGTTCCCGAAATACATTTATTTATAAAATCATGAGGGGTCATTGAACTGAAAATTTCTTTTACAGCATCTTGAAGTCCCTCTGTAACAACCTTTCCCTCTATCATAAATTGCGTCAGAAACTCTTCTCTTATACGGGAGTCCTTAAGGATATCCGCCATTAAGTCAGTAAGATAGACTACTTCAACACCCTCATTTCTGAGAATTTGAACAAATTGATCATGTTCTCTTTGCGCCTGCTCTAAAAACACAATTTCATCAAACAGCAGCCTTCTCAAATAATCCGGTACTATATTTTCCACTTCAAAACCGGGCCGATGAAGCAGAACGGATTTTAACTTTCCTATTTCACTATAAACAGAAATGCCGGGCTTTAAAGACATAACCTTCCTCCAGATAACAA
>JAEVZU010000239.1 GCA_023392075.1 Bacillota bacterium
AAACAAAAAGACTGGCTTATCACCAATCTTTTGTAAGCCAAGATGCAACCTCTTGGCAGTATAAAATTTTTATATTAAAATGATTTAATTCAAATCGGATAGGTTGCATTTGGATTTGCAATTAAAGAAGATAAAATATATTGCACAAATTATGATCTGTTAAAAAAACTGTTGGAGGTTTTATATGAAGCTGCAATTGCCCGGGCAAAAGAATTTGAGTTATATTGTTGAGGTTATGTGTACAGTATTTCAGGTTATGGGTGTGATATTGGTTGGTTCCCTTCCCTGGACGCTGAATAATTATTTACTCTTTAAAAACAGTTATGTATCCGGCAATGTTTATTATTCCATGCTGGTACTGCTGCTGATATCAGGAGTATGTGCCTTTTGTATTCTGGGGCAGTCAAAAAAGATCCTCCGCAACATAAATAAAAAAGACCCGTTTACACTTGATACGGCCAATAGAATCAAATATATCTCCTACTGGTGTTTACCCATAGCTTTCGCTTATCTTGTTGCAATTTATTTTATTCCCTCTGCATTTGTACTTTTGGTTGGGTTAACCTTTTTATTCCTTTCAGCCTGTATTTTTATAATAGCCCGGCTATTTTACCAGGCAGTTAGCTACAAGCAGGAAAACGATCTGACAATCTAGAAAGGAGAAAAAAGATGCCTATCATAGTAAATGTTGATGTAATGCTGGCTAAACGGAAAATGAGCTCAACCGAGCTGGCTGAAAAAATTGGAATTACCACTGCAAACCTGTCCATATTAAAAACCAATAAGGCAAAGGCAATCAGATTCTCCACACTTGAAGAAATATGTAAAGCACTCAACTGCCAGCCTGCCGATATCCTGGAATACGTTCCGGAGGAAGAACCTGCAAAATAAGATGTTGGATATAATCTAAAAACTGAATAATTTCATAATTTTTATTAACAAAAATAATACTTATTAAATTTAATTTTCTAAAAAAGAATATATACAAGTCCGTCTTGAAATATGCCCTTTTTTAGTAAAACAATTTAAGAAAATCAATCAAAAGGAGTATAACCATGGAAGATCAAAAAAAATCTCAGACAGAGAATTCAGCAGGTGAATGCAAGGATTCAAAACCCGATGCAGCCGTTTCCCCTGCCGTGCCGGCTGCTGTACCGGCTGCCGGAGCTTATCCCCCCGGATCGCATAACAATGTCAATCCCTACTACAAGCCCTATATACCGCGGAACAAAACGCAGGAATACCAGTCCTTAAAATCAAAAGTAATATCTCAAAAGGGTTTTATTATTACGGTGCTAAGCATTCTTCTGGCCACCCTTTTTACAGAGACCATTTTTCTCGGTACTGCGGGCATATCTGTTCCCATATTCGCCATAGTCTTCTATTCCAGCCTGTTTTACTATTTCCATGAAAATGAAAAGCCCATTAACCGAACGGGCATATTTCTGACAATTCCCGTGTTTCTTCTGGCCTTCAGCTTTTTCCTGCATTACAATCCCAGTACCCAGTTCATAACCTGGCTTACTTTGATAGGTCTGGTATGCATTCAGCTTGTAATGCTTGGAACCAACCCGGCAGAAAGCCTTTTCTCATATGATATGCTGACAAGGGTAATGTCAAAAATTATCGGACACTCCTTTCTGAACCTTGGGATGCCGTTTTTCTCTCTGGAGTTTCTGAAAAAAAGAAAAACGCGGCACTCCGGTAATGCAATACTTATACTTATAGGTCTGGCCATTTCACTGCCCGTCGTGATAATTCTGATGGGCCTGTTTATGAGTGCCGATGCGGTTTTTGAGAATGCGGTCAATAGTTTTATCGGTTTTATAGGTCTGGATTTCGGAAATATTTTCGCCGACCTGTTTCTGGGATTTTTCGGCGGACTCTTTCTTGCTGCCGCACTTCTGAGTCTTAAATATGAGGAACAGGAGAAAAAGGCGGCGGAGAAAATCGGAAATTCAATTGATGGGCTTGTTATCGGAACCTTCCTGACCATAATCAATATTTTGCTGATTGCTTTCGTGGGCTTCCAGTTTGCTTATCTTTTCGGAGGGACAGTCAATATTGCCGTATCGGATATGACTTATGCCGAATATGCAAGACGGGGCTTCTTTGAACTTACTGCCGCATCCGGTATTATATTTTCCATATCACTTTTTGTTATGATAATGACCAAAAAGAAGGAAGATAAACTTCCCTCATGGGTTAAGCTCTGCACGGTCTCTCTCTGTCTATGCAATGGTGTTTTATTGGTGTCAGCCATAAAGAGAATGCTTTTATATGTGGATGTCTACGGACTAAGTGTGAAGCGTATGCTGACACTGTGGCTCATGTGCCTTATCGGTCTATGCCTGGTCTGGATGATTATTAAATGCTTTATGCCCAAAATGGATGTAATGAAACTAATTGGCATTACTGTAGTTACAGGCGTTTGCATTTTAAGCCTCACAAATACCGAAAGGTTAATAGCGCGCTATAATATCGACCGTTACATCAGTGACCCCACTAAGATAACCCTGGACGTGTACCATCTTGGCAGGCTCTCCTTTACTGCTGCACCCGAAATCGCACGTTTAAAGGACATGGATTCAGACGGAAGCCAGTTTGTCAAGTCCGATATAATAGAGATATTACAAAAACAGAAGGCATCCTGTAAAATCAGAAATACATTATATGGATTTACACTGGACAGTATCGAAGTACAGAAGGTGTTTTCCGGCATGGCAAAATAACTGCAGGCAAATGATTGACATCTTACCGCCCAAATGATATAAAGTAAGAAAAACTGCTATCGTGAGATAAATACCTGTAAAGGAAGTATTATATGTACGTAGACACGAATGAATTATTTTTATATCGCAAATTTGAGCAGCAGCTGTTATTTAATAATCTTACCGGTATAATCAACGACTATGAAAATATAAACTATGAAGATATTAAAAAAAGTATTTATCAATGTGCCAATGAGCTTATAGAGTTTGGTATGCACTGCGGCTTTGAGGGCAACTTGTGGCACTGCTTTCTGACCTATTTGCTGATCAATAATGAAAATGCCTTTTCAAAGTCCCTTGAAATAGGCGGCTCAGCGACAGGTACTATTACACAGCTGGCGTTGAATGACTTTGGAATCTTCAAGCAGCTGTTTGATTTTGATCTAAGTTTGCTGGATAAGGCTCTTGGTCTTGATTGTTTGTGCTTTGTTTCAGACTTCAGCAGTTCCGACAGAACAAAAGCACTTATGGATGAAGATATAATTCAGGCTTTTAGTGAACTTACCCATAATCTCAAGCATTCAAAGGATATCCAGGCTTTTTACAACCACGTTGTTCTTTTTTACAGACAGTACGGTGTAGGAAAATTTGCAATGTATAAAGCCTTCAAAGTGTGCCCCTTCGGACAGTCAGCAGATATTGTTCCCATTACCAACACCGGGAACATATATCTGAGTGACCTTGTAGGTTATGAACTGCAAAAAAAGGAGCTTATCAAAAACACCGAAGATTTTATAAATGGCTACAAGGCCAATAATGTATTACTATATGGTGACAGCGGTACCGGTAAGTCCTCAAGCATCAAGGCCATTCTCAATGAATACAGTTCCCGGGGGCTCAGAATGATAGAAGTGTACAAGCACCAGTTCGGCTATTTGCAGGAAATAATACAGCAGGTAAAGGATCGGAACTACAAGTTTATAATTTATATGGATGACCTGTCCTTTGAAGATTATGAAACAGAGTATAAATATCTGAAGGCCATTATAGAAGGTGGCCTTGAAATGCATCCGGGCAATGTCCTTCTTTACGCAACCTCCAACAGGAGGCACCTGATCCGTGAAAAATGGAGTGATAAGGACGACAGGGACGATGATCTCCACACAAACGATACCGTTCAGGAGAAATTGTCGCTGGCTGCCCGTTTCGGGCTTTCGATCCTTTATATTTCACCAAACAAAAAGGAGTTTAATAATATCGTAAGAGTTTTGGCCGGGAAAAATAATATATCCCTCCCTGAGGAAGAGTTATTCCTTGAAGCCAACAAATGGGAGATGCGCCACGGCGGTTTATCGGGCAGGACTGCCCAGCATTTTATAACCTATCTTAAAACTAAAGTATAATTTTTGATGGAGTCCAGTGGCACTTATTAATTGAACTCAATTACCCTCTATTAACAATGTACAATGCATTGTCAATAGAGGGTAATCGTATACGATTGAGGTGAGCCACAAACGTATTAGCTGTTAAAATATCATACAATATTCACTATTCGTTCAGGTATATGCTTATCTTGTTTTGAATCAATTTAGCTGTGTCTTCCGCTGATTTCTTCCCTGAGAAGAAATCTTTTACACCCTCCGACAGAATCTGTGAAGCCTGATCTTCAAAGTAAGGCAAAACCTCCAGCTCATCTATCATTTTGTTTGCCATTTTAACATCGTCGTCATTCAATGCCCTGACTTTCCGTCCTCTATCCTTATAGCTCATGTACATATAGTTTTGAGCGATTTCACTTTTTGCTTTCTTATCCAGGGCACTTATGCTTATTGGGAATTGATACATATCATCCCTGCTTTGTATTTCGTCTGAAAGAAGTAACTTTAAAAATTCCCAGGCCTCTTCTTTAAGTTTTGAATTATTGCTGATTGCATAAGTCTTTCCGGCATAAATAATATTCGGCGCCTTTTTGTCACCGTATGAAGGGGTATCGTAAAACTCCGCTTCACCGTTCATCAGGCACTGGGTCTGTATAACACTCTGATAAGTGCCGAAATAGCTTCTCATAAATCCAATCGTTCCCGGATCAAGCATTTTGTAAAGTTCCGGGATATCAAGCTTTGGACTGCAAAACCCTTTACCGGAAAATTCTTTTGTAAAATTCAGCAAATCAATAAACTCCCCGGAGTCAAAACTGCATGTCCGTTTATCCAGATCTATAAAATTATTGGACTCACTCTGAAAAACCAGGCTGAATATATCTTCGGGTGACATCTTTTCCAGAGCGTACTGATCCGGCTTTCCATCCCCGTCTTGATCCCTGGTAATCTTTTGGGCTATTGACAGAAAGTCTTTCCAGGTCCAATTGGAGCTGTCTATCCTGATTCCCTCTTTATCCATTATGCTTTTATTGGCGGCAAAGGTTGTAAAGCTGAAATTCACAGGCATTATAAACAAATCATTCTTATACTTGAAAGCATTCAGAATGTTCTGCTTGTAGTTGTTTATATCAAAACCTTTATCGTTTTTAATCATCTCACTAAGGTTTGCAAGAGAATTCTTATCTATATACTTTTTATATGGAAGCCCCTCCATCTCCACAATATCCGGTCCCTTACCGGCCATTAATTCCGTACTGACAACCTTCCGGTAATCCTCTTCCGCCTTCTGAGCCCTGTTTATTTCATCCTCACCGGGGCCATCCACACTTGAACTTATAGTTGCTGCTGAAAAATCCTTCATATCTACCTTTATGTCAGGGTACTTTTTCCGGAATTGTGCAATTGCAGACTCCATATATTTTTCAGAATATCTTGTATAAATACTGAGGGTTTTCTGATTTTCTGCATTCTGTGTTACCTTGGATGGCGAATATTTATAAAGCAATGAGACACTCCTGTTCTCTCCTGATGAATTGTCCATCTTAAAAGCCAATATGTAGATATTATTATCCTTATCGAAAGCAAAGTCATTTGTATAGGTTCCTGCATCAAGAAGTGAAGATTGCTTAAGATCAAATAGATATCCTTCTACTTTACCCTCGGGTGTGCATGCAATAATTCCTTTTTCCGTGAGGAGATATAGCTTCTTATTTGCCGGACTATACTTCATTTCACGCATAAAATGACCGGCACTCAGTTCGGTCAGCAGTTTACCCTTATCCTGGCTCAAGCTGATTATTTCAACAGACGATTTACCGGACTCCCCGCTTGAAGATCCCATAAGCAGATTATCCTTGTCATCAATTTCAATAAAGTCAGCCTTTTTTGCTTCTATTTCTTTTATTTTTTTGCCGTCAGAGTTTAAAATCTCAATTTTTTCTCTTCTCTGAAGCAAATATATATTTCCTTTTGTATCGACTGCAATATCCGTTATTCCTGCCTGATCATCGGTATAGGTCCTCTTTCCGAGATCGAAGCTCTTTTGTTTCTCCCCTTTCGAGTTATATACCACTACCGAGCTTTCAGCTTCCCTTTTTTTGTCGCCCTCTTTAAACTGTCCGTATTTTTGTCTGGCCACATATCTGTTATCCCGTAAATCAAGAGTAAAAAGAAAATCTGCATAATCACATTTATATTCCTGAACTCTTTTGCCGTTTGCGTCTGCAGTAACATTATAAATGTCCTTTTCCCTCTGTTCGGTCAAAACAAGCTGATTCCCGGAATCCAGGTCTATTTTCATGCCGGTATGCTTGAGTCCCATTTCCTTGCCGAGATCCTGTTCCTGATAGTTGGAAACATTGCTCATATCCAGAATATTGGCAGCCGTTTCTTTTTTATCTTTATCGCCGCAGGCACTTGCACCTGTGATAATCAATACCGCCAATATAATACATGTTATTCGTTTTATCATTCTGATCTATCACTGTCCTTTCTCCATTGTGGTCAAATTTCATAATACAGCCAAGTGAAAATATACCATAAAATATAAGAAAAGGGAATAGAAGTATACAGGCATATCTCTTTTTTTAACTGAATTTACATTTTGTTCATAATAAAAAAATTAAGCTGCGTATTTTATTAGAAATCAATGGAAATAATACAAATAATCATATGATATGATTACTACAAGTTAAACCGTTATTTGAAAGGAGAATTTGTATGGGTGATAAGGGTAGTGCCAAAAAGGTACCAAAAATGTCCAAGAAAGAGGCTAGAGCTGCCAAAATCGCAGCCCGCAGCAGTAAGAATACCGAGGAAGTCTAAACAGAAAAATGCACCGATTACATTCAATGGTACTCTAAAATAAAACATACTCAAATGCAGCACAAAAAAATGAAATTGCATGACGCAATTTCATTTTTTTCCGAATCACTATTGCCTGGTTTAAGTTTTTCATCCCAATAACGCTGATTTATCACCTACATAGTAAATGCAAAGCTTGTGCAGAGGTCTGGTCATTGCCACGTATAGGAGTTTTGTATCCAGGTCACTTTCCGAGTAGTTCTCCCTGTTGACATTTGAAAGAAGGACAACATCGAATTCAAGTCCTTTTGACAGATACGACGGAACTATTACTATTCCGCTCTTATATTCCTTCTCGTTTCCGGTTATTAAACTTATATCCTTATGGGATTTTTTCAATAGAGGCAATATTTGCTGACACTCCTCCATGGTCTTGCAGATTACTGCCATGGTTTTGTGCCCAAGTTTTTGATAATCTCCTATTTTGTCTGATATGTTCACGGCAACATCATTAAATGATGGTTTAGATATATATTCAACCGGCTCACCGTGCCTTATAACAGGTTTCCCCCTGAACATGGCGAGGCTCTCAAGTTTTCCCATTACAGCATTTGCTGCTTCCATTATCTCAACCGTTGTTCTGTAGCTCTGTTCCAAAGTCAGAAATTCACACTTCTTACCTTCAAAAACCTCTTCAACAATTTCCTCCCACTGACGTACCCCCCTGTAGGAATGTATCCCCTGGCACAAATCTCCGAGTATTGTGAAGGAACTGTCCTTAACGATCTTCTTGAGTACAAAAAACTGGAATGCGCTGAAATCCTGCGCTTCATCTATTACTATATGCCTGACAGGGACCTTCTCATCCATACCGTAAATCTTGTATTTCAAATATATTATGGGGGCCAGATCCTCCAGCTCCAACTGCTTGCTCTTCAGGATTTCCTGGGTGTATTTCCTGGCAAATTCACATACTTCTGCGCTTGCATACCTGCCTGCCAGCTCGTTGAAAGTCCTGCTGTCCTCAATCAGTTCACTATAGTATTGATATGGGCTTAACTTGGGCAGGCTTTCCACGTACTCCCTGACAAGAGTCTTTGACACCTTTTCAATTTTTTCCATAACACGGTCTCTCTTTTCAAAGGCTTCCAATACTGCTTTCTGCCGCTCAGACTCATCGGGTATTCTCAACCTGGCCAGCGCAACCTTTTTGTCGCATTCTGCTTCGATCTGTGCTATAAATTGCTGCTTGCTGGTTTTAAGCCTTGAGGTCAAACTCTTCTTAATTTCATTCATCCGCTGGGCAATGGGCCACATGCCATATTGAGTCAGGAAGAGATTGTTAATTTCATCATATGTGTAAATTACTTTGGTACCCAGCATGAAATCCTGTCTGGGTATAAAATTTTTCTCTATTTTAAGAATGTAATTATCTATTATTTCTTTGAAATGCATCGAGGTTTTCAGTACCGACGCCTCTCTGACCCTGTCGTTATATGCTGCCTGTTCCGAGGTGGCATTATGGTTGACAAACATATTCAGCTTGTCGTTTGCGTCGGTGAGCTTGATTTTTTTGCCTATAAGCTCCATTGCAAAGTCTTCAAAGGTGGTCTGCTTTACTCTTTCTACTCCAAGTTCCGGCAGAACTTCGGATATATAATTCAGAAATAATCTGTTTGGAGCTATTATCATGAAATTTTCCGGTTCAAAGGTCTTTTCGAAAGTGTAAATCAGATAGGCTATTCTATGAAGTGCTATTGTGGTCTTTCCGCTGCCCGCAACCCCTTGAACAATGAGTGGTTTCCACATGGGGGCCCTTACGATTTTGTTCTGTTCCTCCTGGATTGTTGATACTATTTCCTTGAGCCTGTTTTCTGCATTTGCTCCCAGGTAAGTTTGCAGGAATTCATCATTTGTAGTTATATCTATATCAAATATCTCTTCCAGCTTGCCGTTATTGATTGCAAACTGCCGTTTAAGCAGCAGATCCCCGTCAATTGTACCATCGGGGCAGATATAGCTGGAAGCTCCCAATCTTCCTTCATAATAAAGGTTGGCGATTGGCGCACGCCAATCAACAATTATTATTTCCTGATCCTCATCTCTTGCAAGGGACATTTTTCCTATATAGAGGTTTTCGGTTTTGTCCGTTCCTGTCTCTTTAAAGTCAACCCTCGCAAAATATGGCTTGTTTCTGGCAGTATACAGGTTTCTCACCTTCAATGCCAGTGTATCGTGAAGCATGGTATTTACCATTATACTTGTATAATCGGCACTGCTGTCTCCACTCATGTGTCTTTTTACGTTTTCCAGTTCACTTCCTATTTTCGCTCTTTTATCCAATGCTCGCTCCAGACTTTTCTCAACATAGTCCAGAGTATACCTGCACCTTTCAAGCTCTTCCCTGTAGGCCGGATGGTTTGCAGCTGACATAATTCTACCTCCCTCTGCGTACATACCAATGTGCCCCGGCCTGGAAGGACGGGGGTACCTGCACGCTTTTAAATTTTGAAAATTTTACTGTTTTTTCAAACAGACTTCTATTATATATTTTCCCATTTTTAAAATCAATGCTTGTAACAAAGTCTTAAAAAAGATTTTGGAAACTTTAATAGTCAATGATTAATACCTCTATTGACAAACCCTCTATTGACAACGTATTGTACATTGTTAATTGAGGGTATTGACGATTATTATAAATTTTAATACAATGTAATTAAGCTTTATGTTAAGTAATTAATATAAATATTAATTTATTGCGGAGGTATTTATGAATTCAATTAAAATTTATACCGATCAAAAAAAAGGTGTTATCAGCAGACACATATACGGACAGTTTTCGGAGCACCTGGGCAGATGCATATACGAAGGCTTCTGGGTAGGTGAAGATTCCACCATACCAAACACAAACGGTATCAGGAATGATGTTGTTGAGGCTTTGAAAAATATCAAAATACCAAATCTCAGATGGCCCGGCGGCTGCTTTGCAGATGAATACCACTGGAAAGACGGTGTCGGCCCCAAAAGTAAGCGTAAATACATGATCAACACCCATTGGGGCGGTGTAGTCGAAAATAATCACTTTGGTACTCATGAATTTCTGATGCTTTGTGATATGCTGGAATGTGAACCTTATATATGCGGTAATGTTGGGAGCGGCACTGTTCAGGAGATGTCCGAATGGATAGAATACATGACCTTTGACGGCGAATCGCCTATGGCCAAATGGCGCAGGGAAAATGGAAGGGAAAAGCCCTGGAAGCTGAAATATTTCGGAGTAGGAAATGAAAACTGGGGCTGCGGCGGCAATATGAGACCGGAATATTATGCGGACGAATATAGACGCTATCAAACCTATTGCCGTAACTACGGTGATAACAAACTCTTCAAAATTGCCTGCGGACCCAACTCCGAGGACTATCACTGGACAGAAGTCATGATGAAGGAAGCGGGAAATATGATGGACGGGCTGAGCCTTCACTATTATACCGTTGAGGGTGATCATTGGGAAGATAAGGGGTCCGCACTGTCATTTGACGAAAAAGGCTGGTTCCAGCTGATGAAGCATACTCTCCGGATGGAAGAAATGGTCACAAAACATTCTGCAATAATGGATGTTTATGATCCACGGAAAAAAGTTGCTCTTGTAGTAGATGAATGGGGTACATGGCATCAGGTTGAACCCGGAACAAACCCAGGATTTTTATATCAGCAGAATACTCTTCGTGACGCTCTTATCGCAGGTACAAACCTTAACATATTCAACAACCACTGCGATAGAGTGCGGATGACTGCAATAGCGCAGGTTGTGAACGTTCTTCAGGCGATGATTCTCACTGAAGGCGGCAAGATGCTGCTCACACCTACTTACCACGTTTTTGACATGTATAAGGTTCACCAGGATGCTGAGCTTGTTCATTCCACAGTAGATTGTGAGGATTATGAATTTGGCGGAGAAAAGATCCCGCAGATCAATGTATCTGCTTCAGTGGATGCATCTGATAAGCTCAATATTACAATCTGCAACCTTAATCCCAATAAGGGTGCAGATATCAGTCTTGACCTGGCAGGCCTCAAGCCATCAGGCGTAAAGGGCAGGATATTATCCTCAGATAGTATGAATAAACACAACACCTTTGAAGCTCCCAATGCGCTGGCAGCTGTTGATTTCAAAGGTTATTCGGCTACCCAATCCGGGCTGAAACTGGATCTCCCCAAAATGTGTGTTGTTCAGCTGGAACTTGCAAAATAGTACAATATTCTGCATATTGGGTGCATAATTTGGAGTGAATTTTTCGGAGGACAAGGCGGAGGAAGAAGGAATAATTGCTTTATTCCGACCAAGTACTGCGAAGCAGTACTTTTCGCCAACGCAGTCATCAGGAAAATTCGCCCGAAGGATGCGCCCAGAATATACAGAATATTGTACTAGTATGGGGAGGCACATATATGTCCGAGTCAAATAAATGTAAAGGCTGTTCAGCTACCGTTCGTCAATCGTTTGATGAGGTAAAGTCAAATATGGAAGAATACGCAAGCACGATTGATCCTGACTTACGTACTGATCCTGCACTTTATAAAAGACGTCTTTTACGGTGCAGCAGCTGTACGGGCCTCTATTATGAAACTACCTGCAGGTACTGCGGTTGTTTTGTACAAATGCGGGCACTCCGCAGGAACCTGGATTGCCCCAATCCGGAAGGCAGCAACTGGCGTGAGTTATAGTATTTTATCAAATTGAACAGTTTATATTAAAGGCCATGTCTGCCGATATTTTTTCATATTTATACAGACCGGCCTTTTTTCTACCGAAAAATTCAGGTTATGCTCAGGCTTCCGTTGTCATTCCTGTGCTTTTCATTCTTTTGCCAAAATATAATGAAACCAGGAAGAGAATAAAAACACAAAATTGAATTATTGATCCGCTGCGGTATACCTTGTGTATTCCAAACATGGATATCATATTACCCGTTACCACATTGCCGATTATGCCGCTTAAACCTGCATAAATGGCAGTTGCTACTGTCTGAGCCGTAGCCTTTAGCTCCGCAGGTGCAAGTGAGTCAATATAATAAATGCTTCCCGCGAGGAACATACCATAGGAAAGACCGTTCATGGACTGGGATAATATAGTTATTTCAGGACCTGATGCTATGGAATATAAAAACAGACGTATTGAGTAAACGAACATGCCTGTCAGAATTAAATATTGAGGCTTGAATTTCCTCACCAGCATGCTTGATATCAAAAGGATCGGTACTTCCGAAAATGCACTTACCGCATTTGCAATTCCATATAGATTGTCATCCCCGCCAACCTGTTTTATCAATGTTGCAAGAAAACTATATACCGATGTCATAGTCATAAAAGTTATTGACGACAAAATTACAAATGCCGTGTAATGAAAATTCCCCAATAGTCTGCCTATATTTAATTCCTTGAGTGTCAAAGGTCTCGCCGTTACACCTTCATCATCTCTTTTGTATTCAAAGAGAGCAGCGCACATAATCAGGTTTATCAAACTGATTATTGCATATACCAAAAAGATTATATTAAAAAAGGTTATGGTGATAAGCTTTCCGTTGATTATCACCAAAATCGAAAATCCTATTGATCCCCATAACCGGAAAGAACCATAAGACTTTCCGCTATTCTTTATGCTGTGAATTGTCCAGCTGTCCAGCAAGGGTGACATACTGCAGTAAAAAAATTGTATTAGCGGGAGAAGTATAAATATTATAAGCTGGTTTGTTACAAACGGTAATAAAACAATAAGCGCAGTTGCCAGACTGTGGCAAAGTAAATAAACCTTCTTTATGGATCTGATCTTATCGCTGATCATTCCCCACAAAGGCTGGCCTGCCAATGTAGCAATAGAGTTAAGCATTAATATTACACCTATTTTGGCCGTACTGATATTATTATGCATAAGATAGACCACTATAAATGGATTATAAGCCCCTACAGCCGCCCAGGAAAATAAATGCAGTATTTTAAAGTTCCCGGCAATACTTTTTAATATTTTTATATTATTTGAAATTGTAACTCCCCCAGAACTCAGCATAATACTTTTTTCTATTACCTGGATAATTATATTTTAAATTTTATGTTTATTAAATGGATAATTTTATACTAATTACTGATAAAATGAGACTCAATTTTAATAATTTTGCACATATCCGTACATAAAAATAAAATTCTTTTTCCAGAGCTTTATCAGCACGATAGGGTCTATTCTTCTTTTGCCGTATTGCAAGGTCTATTACTAATTCATGTATGAAAGCTATTTTGTTGGTTTTAGGTGATTTCCAGCAGCCTGAAAAAAGAACAGGATATCTCCTATTCTTTTTTATGTTATACCTAATATGATCTGCTATTAAAAAACCGCGCTTAAATTAGTTTAATTTTATTGTTTCAGAATCTGAACCAAGTACATCACTAATAGTAAGTTTCAAACCTGTTGCATTCTTAGGTACCTCATATGCGGCACCGCCTCTTCTTTCAGCCTTGGCAACAACACTGCCGTCGATTGCCTCCAGCTTTTCAGCATCCAATTCAGCAAGTCCGCCCAATGAGATAGAATAAGTTTTTCCTGCACCATCTTCTAATTCAAACATCATAATTGAGCTTAATGGTTGTTCCTCCGCGGTATTATTTTTTACATTCATATCAATTAACAAATATGTATTTCCGTCTTCCGGTGTAAAAAGTGATGTTCCTTCACTGAATTTAACAGCAGTTACCGTGTAATCCACATCAGCTACGGTAACTGTCTTGTCCAGTTTAGTCCATCCGTCTTTTACTTCGGCTGCTGAATCAGCTGCTGTTGTTGCCGCTGATTCTTTTGCTGCAGTGGATTTTTCGGCAGTTGATGTTGATATATTTGATGCCGGTGCATCTGATGCTGAAGCAGCCGTCACTGATGCACTTCCTGTATCAGCAGCTGTAGTACCAGTTTCTGTCCCGCATGCACTCAAAGTTAAAATAATAATTGATATTGACAATATTGCAGAAAGCTTCTTCATATTTTGTTTACCCCCTATAAACTTTTCCAAAAATTAACGCTGGTCACTTTTGGCCAGCGTTAATCCAACATCTCAAATTTTAACAGCTCTTGACTTAAACTGCTGTAACCTCTGTAACCTCAGATGCCGGAGCTTTTGGTTTATAAAGAAATGCAAGTATTGCGCCTATTATTAGTAGGAATGTTGCAATAAATGATCTGAGATCAAAAATTGCAGGAACAACTGCTGAAATAAGAATCAATAATGCACTGATTTTTTTCAGTTTACCAAGTAAAATCACTGAAATTAAAGAAACGATTCCACCGGCAATCAAAGCGTAGCCACCGTTCCTCTCAGAATCAATTACTTTTTTTAATTCAGCATTCTGCTCAAGTCCAGAATCATTAAGTAACTGTTTTGCTTCATTAACATCGGCCTCCCACACGATACCGAGACCGATAGCAGCCAAAACACCTAAAATAACAATAATAATTGTTGCTATTTTCATTTTTGAATCCCCCTTGTTAATATTAAATTCATCTCATTTTACCAATTATTAGATAACCTGTCAATAGACTACATTTTTTGACAATTATACCCACATTATTCGACAGGTACTTGGTGGTATTTCACATGTATAAGCTTTATCTTTTATACTACTTTGTACGTAATTACATATTAGAATTTGCGTTTGTCGTAATTTAGAGGACTGCTTTAGGAAAAATCCATTTTTAATTTTATATAAACTAAAAAAGAATCATATAATACATATAATTTTGATATGAATTTTATCTCAAATGTAATGAGTCCTCAAACTATCAGCCTGTAGGTCCAAAGCCCTGAAGTATTTGTTTCTCGTGCTTACTACATCTGTTCAGAAAATAAACAAGGCCTTAAGCTGTTACGCTTAAGACCTTGATATAAATCTGGCAGAGACTTACTTTCCCGGGCCGTTTCCAGCCAAGTATTATCAGCACTGAGATGCTTAACTGCCGTGTTCGG
>JAEVZU010000240.1 GCA_023392075.1 Bacillota bacterium
CCATACCGTGCTGATTATTGGTGGTATTTCGATTTTTCCTTTCAGATTTCGATGGTCAATAAAATCATATCAAATGGCCTGAAAGACTGCGAAGAACATCTGAAAGCTATGCGCTGCGAATTGGCCAAACACTATGCTGAATTCATGAACAGTACCTACATACTTGACTTTGAAAAGATTTGGATGGAGAATTATATCTTATGAAAAGGGTAGCAGATATTATTCATCAAAAGGCAAATAAGCGTGAAATTGTCCTATACGGCTGCAGTGATATGTGTGAAGCATTACGCCAGATGCTTGAGAGCTATGGTTGTAAAGTTTCTTTTTTTGTGGACAGGAATCATACATTCTTTCATGGATATGGCTGCAAGGTAGCTTCACCGGACTCCCTTTCTCCTGAAAAGCATTAAGTTATTGTGGTACCATTTGGAACGAATGCTATTTTTTCTATTTGCGATAACTGTGTGAAATTGGGGTACCGTCAGGGGATTAGTTTGTTTGGACGCAAGAAGTAAACTTTGATACCCTTTTTAATAATGTAGTTTTAGGAAAACATTTTCAACTGTCCAAGGCATTGATCCGTTATGATGCAGGCAATTATATCAAATCGGTTGGCAGGTACAGTTCCATCAATCACTCATTAGTCCGCGCTTTATGTGGATAATATTTGTGTTAAAGCAATTCTTTGCAAAAGATCTATGGCTCGTTGACGATACCGAAATTATTAATTCTATATGGAGAAGGTATAATGTACAAAAATATAAAATACTCGTTTTTCTTTGATTTAGATGGAACAGTAACAGCACAGGAAATATTACCTGAAGTAGCTAAAACAGTAGGTTTATATGAACAAATAAACGAATTGACTCAGCTCACTATTTCAGGAAAAATCCCTTTTGCTGAAAGTTTTTTAACAAGAGTAGATATGTTTAGGAATATTAAAATTAGTGATGTTAAAAATGTTGTAGAAAATATAAAACTGAATGAGAATATAGTTGGTTTTATACAAGAAAATAAGGAAAGTTGCTTTATAATCACAGGCAATCTTGATGTTTGGGTTAGTAGTCTGTGTGATAGAATTGGTTGCAGATACTTTACATCAAAAGCATTATTATCCGAAGATGGTGATTCTGTTAAAGGAGTGAATTATGTTCTCAATAAGGCGCATATTGCTAATAGTTTTGCCTCCCCATATGTTGCAATAGGAGATGGGAATAATGATGCTGAAATGGTGCGTTGCGCCAATATCGGTATTGCGTATGGGGGGGTTCACATGCCGGCTGTATCTGTAATGGATTGTGCTTCGCATGCGATTTTTCAGGAGGATAAATTATGCCAGTTTCTAAGACAGTTATTATAAGTTGTGCCGGTATGGGCTCCAGGCTTGGAATGAATATGACAAAGGCACTAATTAATTTGCACGGAAAAACGCTAATAGAGTGGCAGCTTGATTTATTAAAAGATGTGGAAGATGTTAGAATAGTTGTAGGGTACCAATACACACAAGTAATAGAAACGGTATTAAATAAAAGAAAAGATGTAATTTTTGTATTTAACCATGATTTTAGAAATACAGGAACCGCAGCTAGTTTTGTAAAAGGCGTCAAGAACATAAGGGAAGATAATTTAATTATATCTTTAGATGGAGATTTATTAATACATCCTGAAGACCTAAAAAATGTATTAGAAAGTGATTATGAATTTGTGGGGGTATGTGACAAAAATTCTGAAGAACCAGTATATGTTAATACTTATCTTGAAAATGGAATAGAAAAAGTAGGTTCTTTTTCAAAATTGAATGGACAATACGAATGGACAGGATTGGCACAGATTTCTAACGAGAGGATATTTAGTGGGACAAAGCACGTGTATCAACTGATAGAGCCGTTTTTGCCAATTAGAATTTTAAAACTTCGCTCTCAAGAAATAGATACATACACTGACTACGAAAATGCATTGAGATGGATTCAAAAATACTATCAGAGCAGTGAATATAACCTAAATAAAAAATTATGAGAAAAATGAAATGTGTTTCCGATTTTAGTTTAATTTTTAAATTATAAGATTACAATGATATACTAAAGTAATAAATTCATAGAAGAAGTCTATTTACAGCCTATACGGAATAGAGAAAGGTAACTATTATGAAACATATTATTTTTGGGGGATTTGATTATGCTGTCCGTTATGAAATGGATCAGGATGCAATATATAACGGTATTGATTATTTTGTAGATAATGATACTGACCTAATTGGGACAGCATATCTTGGAAAAGAAATTAAACATCCTAACGCACTTTTAAGTGAAAACAAAGAAGATATTCTTATTTTAATCGGATCAATAGTTTATCGCACGGAAATTGCATTTCAACTTAAAGATATGGGGTTTGAAGAGGGAAAGCATTTTATATGGGGAATAGCCTTTGTGGGAGATAATGAGTGCAGGCGTTTGTGGAAACATATTGAATGGAACGACAATCCTGTAGGGAGAAATGCATGTGAGAATAATGAATATGCTCTATCACGGCTAGATATTGCCGCTAAGTTAATTGATTGGACAGGAATTGAAACTTTGATTGATATGGGAGCGTCAAATGAAAGGGTTAGAGTTTTTATTCCAAAGGATATACAATACGTTCCGGTTGACTATATTACTTT
>JAEVZU010000284.1 GCA_023392075.1 Bacillota bacterium
GCATTCTTTTTAATTCTTTACCCATTGCCACTTCCTCCGGATATTCATAATTATTTAACCTACCGATTGCCTAATCTTCTATCATACCTCCAACAAGAGTATCTCTTCCGACTTTTGAGTAAATTCCGATTCTCATTGAAGGTATTTCCACATTAAGCTTGTAATTTGCATAAAAAGGCTTTTCACTTTCTACGACCCTGCGCATCAAAGCCACCTTATTGTTCAGCATACTCCTGCTGTGGGCCGGAATTATTGCATTCACTGAAAAGAAGCAGGGCGATGAACCGCCAACCATTGTATTTTGTCCGATTTCTCTGGAGTTCCCTATTCTGGCGGTTTCCTGAAACTCATCAATTGAAATGGTGGTTTCATCTCCTGCATAAAGCTGGAGGTATTCCAGCAAGCCATTACAGGTTCCGCGCTTCTTATACAGCTGGACAATGGCACTTATCATATTCCTGTTTATTGTTGAACGTGTCTGTTCCAGAGGAAGAAGCTGGGTGGGCAGGGAGTCTTTCTGCTCCTTGTCCTCTGCCCCGTAAAATTCCGCCGCATCCTCCAGTTCAAGCGCCACCCATCCGGCAAGCCACTCCAGAAACTGCGGAGGAGTCTGGGCCGGATCAAGATATTTGTCAAACCTGTCCAACAATTCCTCTATGCCTGCAGTTTCCTGTATTTCTGTTCCCCCTGCCAGAATTTGTTCAAAAGCTTTTAGAAACCGTCCAAGAAAATAAGTGTCATCCGTCTGGGTGTTTCCCTTTTGGAATATTCTGGGGAGGTATTGGGTGTATTTGCTGTATTCCTCATAACTCATGCTTCCACCTCGATATTTAATTCTTTTAATTTAATGAGCTGGTGGGGTTTGAGATCCGGAGCCTCCAATTCTATCTGCTTTACATGATCAATCCCCGGAATTCGCTCCACAAGATAATATAAGTCGGATTTATAGAGATTTCGTCCAAGAGGCCAGCCTTTCTTTCCCTCACCGCCCTGAATGGGATCTATATGTGTTTCTATGACGCTTCGTATGGTATCAGCCAGCTTCTTATCCCTGGCAGCTACCAGCATGTTTATTTTGATATCCTGATAATCGGGATCCACCACATGAACACGGTTTGTAAGTACCTTTCTCTCCGAAAGGTATTGCTTTACATACTGTTTGATATTATATGTCTCCTTCATCAAATCAGTCTGATTTTGAGTAGAAACGATGAGAATTACAGAAATATGTCCGAACTGTTCGGAATCCTCGGATTTTTTGTTTTCCATATCCCTGTTGTGAAGACATATGGTTCTTGCAGAAATATCGGGAAAAGTCTGCTTAATATCCGGTTTCTCCATTAATGCCCTATATGCCAGCTGTTCGTAATCTTCAACCGTAACTGCTCTGGTGCGTTCCGAAAGCTGCTGGACACCGCGCCTGATTCCAGAAGCCAGTTCCTCACCTTCGGCCAGCTGTATCCCAAGTAAATTCAGGAAGCGCAGATAGTTTTTTTCCGGAATCTGATCAATACGGTAGATAATCATTTCACATAACCATGCAAACAATTCAACCAGTGTTATGCCGGGATCAGACGGGTTATGATTTGTCCATTCGGACGTATATACCGGGATCAGGGATTTTGCTTCCTTCACCAGTTCTTCAAAGGTGATGTCATCCAGGTTTTGTAATGGCAGCGACATTTGTCTACCTCCTTTCACATTATTTTTTTATTGTACTAGTGGTCTGTACCATCTAAAACGTATATTGCCGTCTGGGAAAATTTTCAGGATAAGGCGGAGGACGAAGGCAATACTGTAACCACTGGCATGTATTTACCGGTTGCTTATCCTATAAATATTTTGTTGTTAACCTGAGAAGTCATGCAGTAGCTGCAGGTTTCCGCATCTGTCACATCACTTAATTTTTCAAGATACCTTCTGTCCTCTTTAAGAATTTCCGTTATGTGGCACTCAGTGGTTATATTGCTGACATCATGTATTATTCCGGTATCCCTGTTTAAAAGATAAGGAAATTGAAGGTCGGGCTTTTTGTTTATAAGATGAACACCGCTGAAAACAATTTCATCCTCCTCCAGGAAAACATCGCCCGACAGTACTTCGGTTATCTTTAAGGGCACTGTATTTGTATATTCGTCATTTCGGCTTAAGTAAACAATATCCCTGGGTTCCGGAACAGCCATTTTGATAAAGAAGGTCTCCTGACCGCTCTTTATTTCATTTAATATGAAGGAGCGAATAGTCATATCCTGTGTTACGGCTACTTCAATATCACTGCCTACAGGGTAGTCGGATGTTAAAGGACCTCCTTCAGATGTGACACATTCAAGGATATCTCCGTCAACAGATTTTATAATCAACTTTTCAGTAGGATAGTTCCTGCACTTCAATTCTATTTTATGTCCCTCTCTGAACCCTTTAACCAGCAGAGTCTTTACAGGCTTGCCCGGTTCCAGCTTTTGTGCCAGAGCGAATATAATCCTGTTATCCTTACTTTTAACAGCACTGTATGTGGGGTATGGAATTCCAGGTTTATATGGTCCGTCTTTGAGCTGTTCCAGATTGAGTGTGTAGCATTGGACCGAGGCTTTAACGGTAATATCCGAAATATAGTCCACACCGGGTGTATTCTTGATTACTGAACAAACTTCGGATATATACAAATTCTTTCCAAGCGTCCAGCCTGTTTTTTCCTGACCGCCTCTCAGAGGATTTAAAAATTCTCTGAGATTATCAATAATCTGTCCCTCTATCATTTTTGACGACTCGGAATTAAAATATTTTACGGCAGCCTCAACCCCTATACGTATATAGTCGGGGCCTATTATGTCCAGCCGGGGATAATTGACAGTGTTCAGTACAGCAGCAATCCTCTCCGAAAGATATCTGTCAATTTCATTAAGCAATTCCTGGCTTGGAACAGGCTTTGGATCGTTATATTCCGGAACCACAATTACCGTTGCTTTACCAGGTTTAAAATCCAGTTCCCGGTCCATTGTAGGAAAGCATTTAACCAATGCAATCTGAGGGGCGGCTTCACGCACCAGCCATTCAACATCTTCACAGGTTATCCCGCGGTCCCAGCTTTTCAAGGTGTGCGGCCCACGTATTTTTGATTCCCCGGTTTCCTCCTGATCAAAGCCTCCATCGGCAGCCAGGGGATTTGTTAAGGAATCTATTTCTGCAAAATTATCCCACATCTTTTTAATGGTATTTGCCTGTACATTGCCTCGCGCTCCGCCGCCATACCTGTAGTCGGTAATTATATTTTCCTTTCCCGCAGGAGGTATCATGCCGGTTTTGCCGTCTCCGAAAGTCAGAATTCCGCTGCCGGAATCAAGCATATAATGTCTGCTAGCCGGTTCCGAAAGCGAGAAACTTTGCACTTCCTCCCAGATCACCGGATCACTTTGGCCCAATGTTTCACGGACTTTTACCACCTGTCCGGGCAGAACAGGAGTACGGGCAAACTGGAAAATCTGATCCGGTTCACCGTTGCTTGAACCGATTATCTCACTCGTAATTGTACTTGCATTCGCCCCCCATACAGCATTTGAATATATGGTATTTATTTCAGGAGGTGAATCGAAAGAACCCTCTTCAAGCCTTGCACGTATCCAATACTGTTGGGCTCCAAAAAGCGGAGTCTTTTCTATATCCGAAGGTATAACCAATTGCTGTATTTCTCTTCTTGTAAAATCCCTGATTGTATCATTTACACTCAATGTAAGCCATTTTCTCCCGTTCCAGTACTCCCAGGCTACCACAGGATTATTCCCTGCCTGATCACCGGTAAGCGGGAAAAACAGTGACAGCGGCAAGTTGCTTATATCCCTGTCAAATCCCAGGTATAAAGCCGGATCAGTGTCTGGACAGGTTGAAAACAGTTTAAAGGTTTTCCCATCGGTCGAACACTCATTTGTTCTGTTAACAAACAGGAAATTGTTTTCAGTAATTACGGCTTGGGGGCATTCAGCACTGGATGTATATGTATAGTCAAATAATATTTCTTTTATTGAAGGGGGAAGAAAACTGGCCTGGGTATACACTACCTGAGAGAGGTTCACTTCTTCATTTTGTATTGTAACCGGCCTGGTGTCATAATTTATTGTACTGTCGGTCCCATAATTTCCTGATATTATTCTGAACCGTATCCAGTAATCCTCCTCACCGTTCAAATTATACAGAACTGTTTTAGGGCACTTGAATTCCAGCTTTCCGCTTTTGGTGAATGCTTCGGTTTCATCTCCGGTAACATTACCCTTTTCTCCTGTATTGCCAATTTTGCCGAATTGGGTCCACTTGACCCCATCCCAGTGTTCCAATGCAATAATTATGCCTGAGGCCTGTGGAGGGGCTACTCCTTCCGATAGTTTCAAATTGACGGTTATTTTGGCATTTTCTTTTGAAAATGCATCTTTGCAGGATATATAAAAGGCATCATTAAATGACGGCCGTTCTCCAAATGGATAAAAATCTTTGGTGAGATCTATCGGAGCATAATTAAATACGGCTGACTTTGATCTCAACCCGGTCACCTTGATGTCAGCACTAATTTTAAAGTTTTCTATATCGGGAATGGAATCGGCATTCAGAAGAGGAGATTTCAATTCGGCAAATATCCAATAATACGTCCAATCTTTTATTTCATTATTTTTGTCATACCCTGAAATGGTTTTTTGAGAAATTCCTTCGGCTTTTGAAAAGGAGATATCCCCGCTGGCAGATAAAGCCGACTGCCGCAGGCCCTTTTGCACCTTTAACGGAACGGCTTCACCTTTATCATTAAAATAGAACCATTCAATATCTGCCGAAGTATTTACACTTCCGTTCTGCTTGATATTCATATTCAGATTGATTACCGCATCCTTTAAACTTAAAAGAGTATTGTGTCCTATGTAGACACGGTGCAGAACGGGTGTTACTCCGCTGAACAGTTTAGCCTTATCTTCGTTGGGTTCGGCCGACAGCAGGAAATCCAAATCACTCCATTTGTCTTTTGCTGGATCTATTCCTGCTGCTTTTGTAAGGCCGGGGCGGATTACGGTCAGATCATTTTCAGTTTCGAAAACTACTTCCTCCTGATTTTCAGGCTGCGCTGAAATTTTTGTACCAGCAGGAATAAAACCGTTTTTCTCCCAGTCATCCTTTAGTTTAAACACCAGGGCCGCCTTAGCAACCTTTGGAGAAATCGGACTGACTCCTATTAAATTCAGAAAAGCCGTGAAATTCTTTTCAGGTGCGTTATTTAATGCTCCGGTCACATGGCCCATCATATTTGCAAATATATTGATCAATGCATCTGCCTGCTTGTCCGATTTGATTTCCTCAATACCTTCAAATTCAGGACAATGATACAGCAGCAGTCGTCTTACTTCATTCGCCAGCTCTTCCTGGCTCCGTTGGTCAATTTTCGGTAAAATAGTAGTCATTATTTTCCCACACTTTCAAGATAAAATGGATATACCAGATTTCCCTTGCTATTACTGGATTTGATAATATACTCGATGTTGATTTCTATTACCGGTTCCTGACGGCTCATGGTGGCCGTTACAGATTGTACCTCTATTCTGGGCTCCCAGTTAAGAAGTGCTTCATCCACATAAGTCTGGATCAGAGTTGCAGTATTCAAATCGTTGGAGGCAAACACCATCTCATTCAGCCTGCACCCAAAATCCGGCCTCATTACGCGCTCTCCCCTGGCGGTACCTAATATGAGCATAATAGATTCTTTTATTGATTCTTCTCCCGCCGATGTTCGCATTTTAGCTTTTTTCACAGACAAGGGATATTTTGGACCCTTCCCTAAGAAATCTATAACCTCCATATAACCTCCATATCCCCATTGTGCCGAATGAATTGTCCCATTGGGCACACAAAAGTATTTTCAACACTTTTTACGGGGTTAAATTTATTTTATTGATTTATCGCTTAACCTGTAAAAGGATATAAAGAAAAATTAGCTTCATATATTAACCTCCTATAAGTACGGTTCCTGCCGCAATGACCTTGCCAACCGGCAGATCGGAGGGGTCATTGCAGGTCATGGCAGTGTCCCCGTTTCTGGCTGCCATTTTCCCGTTTATTTTTACGGTGGCACTCCCCATATTTATGGTTCCCTTATTACTTGGGGATTTCTGAAAGCTGTCTCCCTTGGGGGTATGTGACGGTGTATTCGTTGCCGTAGAGTCCACCGTAGCAGCCGGTTTCCCCATTATATTCACATTGCTGCTGAGGGCTCCGTCTATGATACCTGTAAATGGGTGGGGCAGAGGGACCGGTACTTTGCCGGAACCTACCGGTATCATTACAATATGTATGTCTGTCGCGTTAACCTGGTCGCCCTGCTTTGCCGCCGGTTGTCCCATAAATACTCTCCTTTCCTCTCAGCCGGATTTTTATAACGTACAGGTTAATTGATATTAACCGTAGCACCTTTGATGGTCATGTTTGACGATGCCTTGACATCCATTGAAGAGGAAGCCTCGAACTTTGTTGCTGCTGAGGATTTCATTTCAATTTCCTTTGCGCTCACGGAGAATTTGCCCTTGGCCGAAAACTCAATGTCCTTGTCAGAGTTTACGGTTATTTTGTTATCCTTGGTGCTGATAACTATTTTGTTATTGCCTGACTTGTCAATAACCTTTATATTTTCTTCACCATTTTTGTCATCCAGCTCAAGGATATGTCCCTTACAGGATTTCAGCGTTATCTTTTCCTCGTTCTGCTTGTCGGAAAATTGTAAAATGTGACCGTTCCGTGATTTGATTACTCTGGTGTTGTTTTTTCCGTCACTGTTGGTATCAGGCGGGGCATCTTTTCCATTCCATAAGGCACCCATTATAAAGGGCCGGTTTACATCTCCGTTTTCAAATGCCACTAGAACTTCATCCCCTACTTCCGGAAGGAAAAAAGCTCCTCTTTCCTTCCCGGCCATGAAAGAAACAATTCTTGCCCAATTTGATTCCTGCATACCCAATAGAGGTATCTTAACCTTTACCAGGCCTGGTCCGGGCTTATCCGAATCATTGGCCGAGTCATTTTTTACAACAACACCAATCATAACGCCGAAAATCTTCTCTTCACTTTTTATATAATCAGTAAAATTTGAAATACTAATGCTCTCACTCATATTCCAGTCCTCTTTACTTTGAATGTAGTCATATACCCGGTTTTATCTATGTTATGAATAGTTGAAACAATATAATAGCTTCCGCTGAAGCGTTCATCTATTCCCAACAGCTTGACCGACTTTCCTGCCCTGACCAGGGGATTGCCATAACATTTGCCATGACCGGATATAAACTCTTTCAGCAGGCTGTTATACGCCGCTTTTGCCGCACCCTGCGCCTCATTCAGATCAATGAGATTTTCAACCCAAACAGCTACCGGTGACTCTTCGATGGCTGCTGATGAAATATCAAAGCCGGATTCCTTCCCATCCATTTTCGTTGTTTCATCACCTTTTTTGGCCGTTGCTTCTATTTCCTTCTTTTCTTTTATATCCCAGCCCCGGACCACTACCTGGCTTCCCCGGGTCAATGTCCTCAGCTCCAGCGTTAATTCCTCAAAATCCTTCCTATAATTAAAGACCGGAAGTTCAGGCGCTTTTGCCGCACGTGATTTTACAAAATACATTTTCTTATCGTCGGCATATAATTCGTAATCCAGATATGCAGCCCTCTTTAGCAAAAACTCGTAGTTGCTAAGATTATTTTGAAAAACATAGGGGTAAACTGTTTTGGAATCATCAACCTGCGGTGATAATCCGTGCTCCTTGGCTATCTCACTTGCTATGTCACTGTCTTTTTTCTTTGTAAAAACCTTGTTCCTGGTGCCCATTCTAAGCCTGTGAAGCATATCGTAACCCCTTATTTCCAAAATAGAGTGATTGCACAGGTTGAGTTCCAGTGATGTGATTTCCCCGCTGACCATGGGTTCCACTTTGTCAAGACCCATTGATAAAGTCAGTTTGTCCCCGGGCTTAAAGGTTTTCAGATCGATACCGCGCCATTTTCCATCTTTGCTGTCTACCATATTCAGCTTAATAGAGAACATTGCAGGCAGGTTTATCTCATCTTCCACAGTTACTCCTTCTACAGCGCTCATCAGGTCACTTGAAAAATCAGTACCATTTAACTTTATTTTGTAGTTTGCTACACTGCCCATAACTGCATCACCTTAATCCGGTATAACCAGAGTCCTTCCAAAATCGTTCTTATCCGGAAAACCAAGCGGATTGATTATCTTATTTACCTCAGCGATTATACGCCATTTCATGGGATCCTTGAGAGCTTCATTCGCAATCAGATCCAGCCTGTCACCGCTTTTGACTATCCACAGCTTTCTGCAGGCCTCCCTGCCTTCTGCTATCTCAACTTTCTTTTCAGATTCATCCGATATGAATGTGACATCCAGCAGTGACCTTACAGGAGTTCCGTCTTCTAAAAACATGGTAAACTTCTGATCAATTTTGCTGAGAACACCCCGGTAAGTAAACTTTCCCCATATAAACAGACATACCGTCGGCTTTTTTGTGTTTTTACCCGGTACTTTCGGATCCAGCAGTGAAGTGAGCTTTTCAGTTTCAAGCTTTACATCCCTTCGCCTTTCATAGGTGTCGTAAAACAGTGATACCTTAAACTCGGGAGTCTCCGAACGTATGAACTGCTTTTTATCATTTTCGCCGGTATACTTTCCTTCAAAGGAAACAGTGTATTCATTCGGATTGAACATTACTGTAATTGGAACTGCACCGGCCAAATCCAATGGAATTATTTGTGCCTTTTGTGCCATTATCTAATACCCCTCCGATCTTTTTGAATTCCCAGCCTCTTCTCTATAAGTCCGTAAACTTTTTCGGCAATCAGGTTTAGTCCCTCAGGACTGTCAATATCCGTTTTGTTGCCTCGTGCAGAGGTGGTAAGGGCTTTTGTATATACTTCATTCCTTCCAGGCAGTATTCCCTCAGGAAGCTGATTTTCTGCTGCCGTAGGTTTTTCCCGTTTGGGTTTATATAGTATCAAACCTGAATCTTTACTTTTTGGTAAAAACCCGGGCATATTTTTTTGTGTTGGCATATGAGCCTGACCATCAGCAACTTCACGTTTTTGCTTTTCCCAAGACCTTGTTAACGGTGCCGCCTGATAATATAACTCCTCCAAAACCGTATTCTTTTGGATATTAGTGCGTTCCAGCCGTTCAAACAGATTTCCGGGCACTTTCCGATACGTCTCTTCAGCTTGCAGCAGCATGTTTTTACTGATCCTGTAATGGTTTGAAAATCCGGTTACATCATTGAACTTCGTATAATTAAATACCTGGTCATAACGTGTAATATTTTGCTGCTGCATCCCCTGTTGTTTTAACAGTAAAGGCTCAACTGTGTTTTTATATGCATCCGGAGTTCTCTTGCCGTTTTCTGCATTGTATACTTTTGCAGGCGGTTCTCCGGGAATAAGTGGTGCTGCCTTTTCGTATTGAAAAGCTTTGTGTACAATTGGATAGTTTGTGTAATATGACTTTGTACCGCCATTAAAATTTATAATTCCGGTATGCAGGTATGAATTTCTGAGTAGAGTTGTTGTTTTTAATTGCATTATCCGGTTGCCCGGCAATACTTTATTGTACGGTATTATATTCGCATTGGCTGCCGGCAGGTCAGTGTTTACATTTACAGTGCGGTAATTTATATCTTCCCTTGTAAGCTTTAATTCCTCAACCTTTTGAGCTGAACCGGTATTGTTTGTATATCGTATTCCGTTCGGGGTTCTATTTCCTCCTGTAATTGCACCGGAAAAACCAGGCCTATTCAATAGCTTGTCCGAATATATGTAAAGGAGTACCGGCTTTTCCTGAATAGCTTTCAAATATACCGGTTCTTTTCTCCCTGTCAGAATACTAATAATGGGTTTATATTCACTTAAGTACCAATTGTGATTATTGATTACTTCGGGTATACTATCCTTCTTTAATTCCCCGGGTTCCTCATAATCTTTTATACCCCTCCTGAAGACTAAACTGCCGAATTGCTTCCAGAGTCTGTTGATACCGTATTTCTCAAATATTTTTTGTGTAAAATATACGTCAATTTGCCTGTTTAATCGTACGGGTATAATTGTTACCGGCTTTAATTTGTTTATTTTCAGCATGTTTACCAACCCTTACAATCCATGTATGCAAGCATACATTTTCTTCATGGAGGTTATATCATATACGTAATACGTTTTTATCTGTGCATCTGAATTCCGTTATGCGTCAATACAATACTTTCAGCGGCAACAGTACTGCTGCCTGCACTGAAAGCCGGCCCCTCCCACTTTATCGGGCATGCGTCCAGAAAATCCCACCAGATGCTTGGATTGCCCGAATGATCAAGCAGGCAAATGGAACCATTCTTTCTGGTTATTACTCCGTTTATTACCTGCTGGTACCAGTTCCACAGGTAATCGTCACTTGTTACCCCATGTTTCAGCGTTATATCACTGTATTTTGTCTGAGTCAGAAATGCATACTCCTTATGATTCTCGCCGCCGAAGGTTTTCCGTTCAACCTGGGTCTCGATGCTTAACCCCGAAACATCAGTAAAACCGCCGACAGTGACCCCGTCTATTTCAACTACAAAGTTAAAGGCCAGGTAAGGATCCTTCCTGCTTCCAGGAACCCAGTTCCTTCTCTGCTCAACGTTAACCATTTTATATTCCATGGTAACCTCCTAAACCTCAAGAAAATTCGATACGCTCAATTGTTTTAGTGCTCATTTCTTTACGAGATAGCGATCAAATTTTCTTGTTCGCTACGGGGGACTACTCCCCCCTTCGACGGAGCTTACGCTCCTGAGCACCCCCTCTAAACCGGGAAGGGGAAATCCCCTTTCCAAACCCCGAGTATAGAAATTTAACTATTTGGAATTTTCTAGTGTACTATTTCTAATTATGCAATATCAATACTTACAGCCATGTCAAAACTGTATAAATTCCTATACTTCAAAGAAATCTTTTTCGTTTTCATCTCCATTGAGTTTCTTGTTAATCTGGCTGATTTCCCTGCACCAACGTCCTCTCTCAAAGTGTTCCAGGCCCATTACCGTTTTGTAATCCCAGTGCAGGTAATAGGACAAAAAGGCTACCTCCTCGTAGAGGCGGTCGAGAGGGTAGCCGGCTATTCCCCCAGCGTCTCGGCCTCTATTTCAAAGCTGTGATCACATTTAGGGCATTTGGTTTTGATAATGTTTGCACCGTTTTGGTTAATCCTGTTATACAGTTCCTGCAAATAGGAAAAATCAGATGTATATAATTCCTCAATTACCCTTGGCGTGATCATTTTAAGTGAACCAAGGCTTGTTACAACTCTGGAGAGCAGTATTATGGACAAATATGCCGGATTTTGCTGCACTCTTGCATCCCGCAGCGGCATTATTTCGTCAGCTGCCGTTGCAAGCCTCATGATTCCCTGTTTATGTACCGTGCCTGTCTCATCCACATATCCTTTGGGCAGGGTAAAATTAAACTCGGTCTGTAAAAAATCCATTTGAGCAACCTCACTTTATTAATAAGAATTATGGGTATTTTGCATGCCCTCCAGGGTTGAAGTGGAGGGCTGCAAAACATTTTGAACCAAGCCTTTCAATTTTAGGGGCAAAAGAAGCTTGATGAAATAGTTATTGAATATGACCTGCTACCTCATTATATAAACTTTTGCGAGTATGTTATCATTTCAATATACACCACACTGCATACCCTCTATTGACAATGTATCACACGCCTCACGCCGGCTATTTTGCCACTTTTCTTTGTCGTCGTCCTTGCCTTGCGTCAGCAAGGCTGCATCCATCCTCCTCGAAAATTGCCGAAATATCTCAGCGCGAGGTCTGTGATTTTTGAGTAAGATAATTTGGCTTGCGGCAAGGCAAACGGCGTGCAGTAAGGCTTTGTGCCTTGCAAGCGGCTTTAACGCAGCCGCAGGGCAAATTGACCACTCAAAAACGTATTGTACATTGTCAATAGAGGGTATAGCTTCTTAGTAATACTTCTGCGGCTTATTTGACTCTTGTAATTCCTTCATGAGCCATTTCGATTGATTCGACGCTGACTTCATTACCCTTTGCACTGAATGCACTGACATCATATTTTATAGGCCATGCCTCAACGATGTCCCACTGAGCCTTTTCATTGCCTTCTTCATCCACGAGGATGACAGATAAACTTTTTCTGTTATTGAGAGCACCCTTCTGTACAACCGCTTTACGCCAGTTGTACAATTCCATTGAATCGGTAAGGCCTCTTTTAAGAGTTACATTGCCGAATTTGCTGAGACCGGATAGCTTTCTGGAATGAGGTGCATCGGTTCCCTCTCTGTATTCAACAGCTTCTGTCGATGTATCCGGTATTGTAGCGTCGGAAAAGGCTGCCACCTGAATACCGTCTATGACGACTCTGAATCTAAAATTTCTGTATGGATCAATTCTCTTGCCTGTAGCCATGGTTTAATCTCCTCTCTGTTGTTATTTGGCCAGCGTCTTTTGGCTGACTTTGATTATTACGAATTCTGCCGGTTTCACAGGAGCTACACCCACTTCAATTATCAGCTGGCCTGCATCCCTTACGGCAGGAGGATTGTTTTCCTCGTCTACCTTCACAAAGAACGCCTCTTCAGGTGTAGATCCATATAATGCACCGTCTCTCCATACCCTCGTCAGGAAAGCTGAAAGATTTCTCTTCACTTTTCCCCACAGTGAGGATTCATTAGGTTCGAAGACTACCCACTGGCTTCCCTGGTCTACTGATTCCTCAATATACATCATCAAACGTCTGATGTTTATGTATCTCCATTCCGAATCAGAGGAAAGTGTTCTTGCACCCCAGATACAGATACCTTCAGGCAAGGAGCGGATTACATTTATTCCGATAGGATTCAGAAGTTCCTGCTCTCCCTTGGTTATAATTTTTTCTACTCCCACAACAGTGTCAAGATAACCGTCCGTTGTTCCTGCCGGAGCTTTATGAACCCCTCTTGAGGAATCAACATAAGCGAAAGTTCCTACTATCGATCCTGATGGCGGAATCAGCTTCTTCTTCCCTGTGAGAGGATCATTGATATATACCCAGGGATAATACAGAGCACCATAAGAACTGTTAAAGGCATTACCGGCATAATCTAATCCCACACCCTCCTTGAAATTCTTGACAGCTTGTGGCGTCAGTCCATGGGGAGGATCTGCAACAAAGAAACAATCCTTTCTTAATCTGCAATAGTTCAGCATTTCCAGGATGATATTGCGGCTTGAGGCCAGGTCTGCCACATCAGGGGCAGCTAAAATATTAATCTCGTCAATAATATCAAAAGCATGGATTCCAATTTTTTGATTTATTGGGTCAAGGTATTCAACTGAGGATATTCCGTTTTTTCCTTCCTCCAGGTCTACGAACTCAGTTGTGTTTTGTGGCCTCTTATCACGGTTTTCCAGTATGGTAAGGTCAACAAGCGGGCGTATTTTTATAAATGACGAAATATCATTGATCTTCTCCTCACAGTTGAATATAAGCAGATTGTCAAAGACCTCGACTATCTCTCCCTCTTTCTCTTCACCAACATATTCGTCGTTAAATGAACTGAGCTCGGTATACTTGATAGTCAGTTTGAAACCGGCCGGCTGTCCATTTGACGGTTCTTCGACGGTGAAGGAAAGCCTGTTGCCCCAATCTCCTTCGGAACGTGCACTAATTTCCAAAAGATTGACACCGTCAGTATCCTTTACTACTTTAACCGCATTTTTTACATCGGATGAAGCAGCTCTTACCACATAGCAGGATGTACCTCCCTCTGCGAAGAAGTTATAAACTGCGTATGCCAGGTAAGCATTTGGTATAAAGCCTCCAAACTCATTTACATACTGGCTCCAATTGGTTACCAGTATTGCTTTGCCGATTACACCTCTCTCTGCAAGTCCAATAAAGGCACCTACCGCTGTTCCTACACCGGCTATTGGTTTTACTCCGCTGGAAACTTCCTCTACATAAACCCCTGGTGATAAATAATTTGGCATTTCAAGTCCTCCTTGTTATAACTGATTTTTATGGCCCGTTTTTATTGAGGGCCTATAAAACTTAAATTTTGTGAACATTGAGATCTTTTTCAAGAACTCTTGGTATTGTAATTATCTTTTCGGACGGCAGTCTGACCGGAGAAATCAGATAGGACAAGCTGAGCTTTGCAGGTTTTCCGGGAAAGACCTCCCAAAGCTGCTTAATATCCTGTAATGACAGATTATTGTAGGAAATTCTGATTTTCTCGTTTCCGCAAGCCGCCAGATTTCCTTTTAAGTCGTCTCCGCTTAGTACCGCATGTTCATGAAACAATTGAAACAGCTTTCCAAGTATAAGAAGTTCGGTATCCCTGTCTTTTGCATAAGGTGTCATTAAGTAAAAAAGGTCCAGGTATGCTGGTGGATTATAAAATAAAATGGTGTCTGCCAGTGATTCTTTTTCACTGTTTCTCATACTTGGACTCTCCGTAAGATAATATAAACACATTGAGAGGCAGATATTTGACGAATCTATATCACTTGGCGAGCCAAAACTGATATAGCTGTCATCATTCAGTTCAGGTACGTTTGCCTTGATCAGAGCTTTTAAGCTTGCACTGACATCTCTTATTACCGTGCGTGATTCCACAGGCATTATTTCTTCACCTCAATCAGTTGATAATATGGGGCATAATCCGACATTAAAAATGTCTTGCCCAGCTTTTTGTATTCCCGTTTGGCAGCCAGCATTATATCCTTTATGCCTATACTGCCCGATGCATGGGCTGCATAAAAAGCAGCGTTCAATGCAATATTTTTTATATTCCCCCCTGCCAGGACAAATTTTTCTGCCAGGAAGTCATAGTCCAGCTCCCTGTCTACCGGAGCCGCTGCAGGAAATATACCCTGCCAGATAAGTTTCCTCTGTTCCCTGTCAGGGAAGGGAAAGTTCACATTGAAATGCAGTCTCCGAAGAAATGCTTCATCTATGTTTTGATTCAAATTGGTCGCCAGAATTACAATTCCGTCATACTCTTCCATCCTTTGCAGCAGATAACCGATCTCCACATTTGCATATCTGTCGTGGGCATCCTTTACCTCCGAACGTTTTCCAAAAAGTGCGTCGGCTTCATCAA